>QHPW01000362.1:0-9686 GCA_003219675.1 Verrucomicrobiota bacterium | reverse complement strand
GCTGTTTGATCACTGGAAGCGGTCACCGGGGAGTTGGTATCGGCATAAAGGCCGGATTGGCGCCATGAAATCATCATCAGACAGACGATCAGGCTCGCTCCGAACAGCCAAAGGCCGACGCGCATACACATAGAGTCAGGGGGACAAGTTTCGAGCGTAGAATAACCGCGCTAAGATGCAAGCAAAATTGGTCGCAAAATTGGTCGTGTGATTTGGTGATTTGGTGGCGGCGGTGCTGCGGCACCGCCGTGCGCCGCGGCAGCGGCTGCACCCACCTTAAGCAGATTAGGACACTACCGCAAAATGGGTGATGAAGTCAGCCTCGGTCGCGCACGCCGGGACTCGTTCAAACCTTCAAAATGGGAGGATGCATGAGTAGGCATCGCCGGTTGCCGAAGCGGGTTGGAGCTATTATGTTCCCCGACATGAATTCTCCCGCATGTGCGTGGACTTTGTCCTGCCTCTTGGTCGCCGTGCCTCTCTTTGGCCAAAGCAATCCGTCGCAAACCCCGTCCGCGGAAAACAACGCATTCCAATCCATCACCGAGTTGATGGCAAAAACCGAACAGGGAGGGGAGAATCCGACCGAGCAGGATTTCAGGACCCGTCGCGAGGCCGGAATAAAGATGTCAGAAAACGCCCAAAAGTTTCTGCAGGACTATCCTTCGTCGAAAAAAGCAGAGGACGCACGGGCGTTGTTGAGTATCGGCCTATTCGAAGCCATGCTTGCGGGTGACCCTGCCGCTGCGGAGGAATTGGAGAATCGGGCGGCGGAAACAATCAAGGACGCAAAGATTCCCGAGATGTTGAAACTTCACACCTTTGCCATCAACCACATTGCCCAATGGGCGAAGAAAAACGGCAAGCGCAACCTGAACAAGGGCTCGGCCGAGTTTCAAAAGGCGTATGTCGAAGCATTCTTTGCCGCAGCCGAGGTTCTTTCGGCCAAGGAGGATATTTTCAAGATGTTGTTGCTCCAGGCGAAATCCGGCCGGGAATTCACGGCAGATGAAAAAAGGTCCATCGCGGAACGTGTGTTAAAGCATTCCTTCGCTTCCGCCTCAATCAGGGCAGAGGCGGAGAAAATCCTTTCCGGAGCCCGGGATTACACGCTGGGAAAGCCGTTGGACCTCAAGTTTGCCGCGGTGGATGGCAGCCCGGTGGACTTGAAGGAAATGAAGGGAAAAGTCGTGCTGGTCGATTTTTGGGCGACCTGGTGCGGACCGTGCGTGGCGGAGGTGCCTTCCCTCAAAAAAACCTATGACACCTATCATTCCAGGGGCTTTGAAATCCTCGGCATCAGTCTCGATGATAAAAAGGAGGACCTGCTCGAGTTCACGCGGAAAAACGGCATGCCCTGGCTCCAATACTTCGATGGCAAACACTGGAACAACGAAATCAGCTTCCGCTTTGGCATCAATAGCGTTCCCACGGCCTGGCTTGTCGATAAAAAGGGAATTCTCCGCAACACCAATGCCCGCTTCGACCTCGATCGTCTGGTAGAAAAGATGTTGCAGGAAGAGTGACGATTCCTCTTTTGAAACACCGGACACAAACTAAACATCTTCGGACGCGGGGGTTCACGCTGATTGAACTCCTGGTTGTCATCGCGATCATCGCGATCCTGGCGGCGTTGCTCCTGCCCGCGCTAGGCAAAGCCAAGGAAAACGCGAAGAAGTCCTACTGCTACAATAATCTGAAGCAAATGGGCCTGGCCATGATTATGTACGCGGATGATAACGGCGGGCGTATTCCCCGCGGCAACGCCCCGCATTGGTGGCAGTTGTACATTCCGGCCCTTGGGGGCACCAGCGCCATCAGAGACCAATATGGAAGAATCAAGGTTTACACCTGCCCAAGCTATCCGAACAAAAGGCAAGTGATCTGTTACGTGGTCAACTCCTGGCAGTTCAGCAGCCCCAGGGACATGACAGGCTCGGAGCTTATCGGCCTTGCGAATGTGAGCAGAGTTCAACAACCCGTCGAGACGATCTATTTTGCCGACAACGAGAGCGCCTCATGGCGTCCGATCTTCACCGTTACAAACGTGATCGGCTCGATCGATCTGAATGACGTATGGAGTCCCGCTCATCTGCCTTACATTTCCGGAGGCCGGGTCCTGAGCGGTGAACGCAGAGTGGCGGCGGCCCGGCATGGGCTGGGTTGCAACCTCATGTTTTTCGATGGCCATGCCGGTTGGAAGAACACCCGGCGGATGACCGTGGATGATTGGCGCGAGCAGCGGTATTGACAGGTCACTCGCCAGCGCGTTCGAACGCGGCTTATGGGCCTGCCGCCGAAGCCAGCTTCAGATCATCGAACACCTTCAACACCTGTTCGGGGCGAGCCCGCACGGTGACGCTCCCCGTCAGATTGACCCAGCGTATGGTGCCCTTTGAGTCAATCAGGAATTCGGCGGGCCGGGCGATGTCCGCGCCATTTGGTCCCCCGCCTTGATGCAAGAGGCCGTAGCGCCGGGTCGCCTCGGCCTTTGGGTCGGAAAGGAATGAATAAGTGAAACCCAGCTTCTGGCAATGCCTGCGATTGACCTCCGGCGCGTCAACGCTGATGGCCACCACCCGGATGCCCCGTGCGCTAAAGTCCGCAAGGCGCTGCTGGAAACTCCGTAACTCGGAGTTGCAAAGCGGTCACCAGTGGCCCCGGTAGAAAATCAACAAAGCGCCGTTGGCCCTTGCGGTCGCCGCGCCCGCCAGAGGTGATGCGAGGAGTTCTGCAAGCGTCAGCGGTTTGTCGTTTTGGTCCGGAAGCGTGAAGTCCGGCGCCTTCTGTCCGACACGCGGCGCGGCGGCCGAATCGGGGAGTTGCCTCGCCACATAGAAGAGGCCGTACATGAAGAAACCGATGCCCGCGATGCTGAGCGCAGCCATGATGGAGCCCAGGATTTTGCCGCGGTAGAGATCCGGTTGTCCAAAGGCTCGTTTCAGGCCGCCGAGGAGTAAAACCGCGCCGCCGGCAAAGAGCAAAAGATTCACCCAGGGAAAATCCCGAGTGAGCGGGAACAGCGCGAAGACCGGGACGTAACTCAGGAGCCCGGCCAGAACGAGAAGAAATCCCGCCCACAACCAGAAGTTCCAGCGTCGTTTCATAAAGTTTGTCGGCACGCTTCTAACAATGCCTGGAGAGAATTGCAAGCCAGCTTGGAGAGACTGGAACCTGATGGCAGTCGAATACACGGGTGTTCAAGGAGGGCGGAAATGGGATTGCAGTTTCCCGTTGCTTGGCGATAATTTTCACGAGCATCAGCGGGATGCGAGGAATGATATTTTCATGATCGAGTGGAACATTCAGTCCCGCGCCCACGCCTGTCTGGCGTGCGGCCAGCGGTTCGCGGACAAACAACCGTACCACACGATTTTGTTCGAGGACAAAGCGGGCTATGAACGGCTCGACGTCTGCGAAGCGTGCTGGGCGGCGCAATACAGCCAGGGCGCGACCAGCCGGAAGGGGTTCATCTCGCACTGGCAGGGCGTTTTCGAAGCGCCTCCCGCGCGACCCGAACCGATTCAAAAGGAAAACGCGGAATCGTTGTTGCGCAAACTGGTCGGGCAAAACGACGCGGGCCACGGCGCGGCGTGTTTCATTCTCGCGGTGATGCTGGAGCGCAAGCGTATCTTGAAAGTCAAGGACCAGACCTCACGCGACGGCCGGCGCGTTTTCATCTACGAGCAACCGAAAACCGGGGACGTGTTCGCCATCACCGATCCGCATTTGCGGCTGGACCAGCTCGAGGTCGTCCAGCGCGACGTGGCTCAACTGCTCGAGCGCGGTTTGAATCCCCCCGCCGGAGCGGAATTCGCAGCGGACGCTTCAATCGCAATCTGCGAAACCAGGCAAACAGATCAGGCTGAGAGCGGACCGCCGGCGGCCCTCCATGAGCCGCCGGCGGTTCGTTGATTTTTCCCGTGCCCGCTTTCGACACGCTTCAGACTCGCCTGGGTTATCGGTTCCGTGACGAAAGCCTGCTGCGCCTTGCGTTGACCCATCCCTCGGTCGCCCACGAGCAGGGGGCTTCGGTGCAACACAACCAGCGTCTGGAATTTCTGGGGGACGCCGTGCTGCAATTGATCTTGACCAGCGAACTGTATGAAAAATTTCCCTCAACCGGCGAAGGGTCGCTGACCAAGGCGCGGGCGCAAATGGTGAATCGCCGGGCGCTCGCCCATCAGGGTCGCAGGCTTGGGTTGGGCGAGCATTTGGTCCTCAGCCGCGGTGAGGAAGCCAGCGGCGGTCGCACGCGGCCGTCCGCGCTGGCCGATGCCTTTGAGGCGCTGCTGGGCGCGATTTTTCTCGACTCGGGCTTTGATGCCGCGCGCGATTTTGTGCTGCGCCAGTTTCGCGAGGAGTTTGGCGAGCTGGAGGTCATTCCCAATCTGGAAAATCCCAAGGGCGAGTTGCAGGAAATCCTGCAGGCCAACTCGATCGAAGCACCCCAGTACCAACTGGAGTCCGTCAGCGGTCCTGACCACGACCGGCTGTTTGAATGCGCGGTCTACCATCAAGGTGCCGAACTCGGGCGGGGCAAAGGCAAGAGCAAGAAAGAGGCGGAGAGCCAGGCCGCACTTGCCGCGCTGGAAAATCTGGGCCGCAAGGCCGACCAGAATTCCTGACACTAGCCGGCGCAGGGCGGTCACGACCGCGCTTGACGCCTCAGGGCCACTCCGTTACTTTGCGCCTGCGGCTTGATTCAGCTTATGAACGATTTCCTGATCCCCATGGTCGTCGAGCAGACCGGGCGCGGTGAGCGCGGCTACGATATTTATTCGCGCCTGCTGGTGGATCGCATCGTGTTCCTGGGCACGCCGGTGGACGACACCGTGTCCAATGTCATCATCGCTCAGTTGCTCTTTTTACAGATGACCGATCCGAAGAAGGACATTCACCTTTATATCAACTCCCCCGGCGGCAGCGTCACCGCTGGCCTGGCGATTTACGACACCGTCCAGTTCCTCACCTGCGACGTGAACACCTACTGCATCGGCCAGGCCGCCAGCATGGGTGCGGTCCTGCTTGCCGCCGGCACCAAAGCCAAACGCTACGCTCTGCCGAACGCGCGCATTATGATTCATCAACCGTGGGGCGGCGTGCAGGGACAGGCGACGGATATCAGCATACAAGCGCAGGAAATCCTTCGCCTGAAAGATCGGATCAACGAGATTCTGGCCAAACATTGTGGCAAGGCGGTCGAAACGCTCGCCAAAGACACGGACCGGGACCGCTTCATGTCGGCCGAGGACGCCAAGGCCTACGGTCTGGTCGACGAAGTGGTCAAATCGCGCAAAGAAATCCCCGGCTTGAACGAAAACAAAGAAGCGTTGAAACAGGAGATCCCCAAATAGAATGGATTTGTCCTCGACAGAAAATCCAATGGCGCGTCCTACCCAGCTCACGCTTTGCAGCTTCTGCGGGAAATCGCACGCTGAAGTCAAAAAACTCATTCAAGGCCCGGGCGTTTACATCTGCGACAGTTGCATCATCGTTTGCAAAAACGTTCTCGATAAAGAACTGCGGGCCGAGAACCGCAAACAGATGCCGAAGCTCAACGTTCCGAAGCCTGCTGAAATCAAACGCCGGCTCGACCTTCACTGCATCGGCCAGGAGCACGCGAAGAAGACGCTCGCCGTGGCGGTGCATAATCATTACAAGCGCGTTCAGACGGAACGGAGCAGTAAGACTGAAGAGGAACCCGGCCGCCTTGCCGAGGTCGAAATCGAAAAGAGCAACATTTTGCAGATCGGCCCGACCGGTTCAGGCAAGACGCTGCTCGCCCGCACCCTGGCGAAGATTCTCGACGTGCCCTTTGCCATAGCCGACGCCACAACCCTGACCGAAGCCGGCTACGTCGGCGAAGATGTCGAGAACATCATCCTGCGCCTGCTCCAGAACGCGGACTACGATGTGAAACGGGCGCAAATGGGCATCGTTTACATTGATGAGATCGACAAAATTGCGCGCAAAACGGAGAACGTTTCCATCACCCGCGACGTTTCGGGAGAAGGCGTGCAGCAGGCGTTGCTGAAAATCCTGGAAGGCACGGTATGCAACGTGCCGCCGCAAGGCGGTCGCAAGCACCCCCAGCAGGAATACATCCGCGTGGATACCACCAACATCCTGTTTGTTTGCGGCGGCGCGTTTGTGGGTTTGGAGAAAATCATTCAGCGCAGGCTGGGCCAGCGCGTGATGGGTTTCGGCGCGATCGACCGCGCGCACAAGACGGCTTCAGCGGATCGGCGCGAGGTCTTGCAATTTGTCGAGCCGGAAGACCTGCTCGGCTACGGTTTCATTCCTGAATTCATTGGCCGCCTGCCCATGGTGACGGTGCTGGAGGAATTGACCGAGGACCAGCTGGTGTCGGTGCTGACTGAAACAAAAAACGCCCTCACCAAACAGTTTGCCAAGCTCATGGCGATGGAAGGCGTGGAACTGGAGTTTACCAAGGATGCCCTGCGCGAACTGGCCGTCCAAGCCCTGAAAAAAGGGACCGGCGCGCGCGCCTTGCGCGCGTTGATCGAAAGACTGATGCTGGACGTGATGTATGACATCCCGGGCAGCGACGACGTTCTGGCAGTGACCATCACCCGCCCGGTCGTGCTGGGCGAATCCAAGCCCGTGATGCGGCGCAAGCAGGACCAGGCCGCCGCCTGAGACGGGTTCGATTTTCATTCAGCATCCGTTTTTTATTTGCCAGAATCCCACGTGCCCCTGCTCACCACGGACAACGAATCATAAATGGCTCCCCCGTTTCAACCGCAACAATTTATTGCCCGCCAGGTGAGCGGCGTGCCGCGTTCGGGCATCCGGGAGTTTTTCGATGTCGTGCAGTCGATGCCGGACGTGATTTCACTCGGCGTCGGCGAGCCGGATTTTGTCACGCCCTGGCACATTCGCGAGGCAGCCATTTACGCTCTGGAGCGTGGCAGGACGGGTTACACTTCCAATCTCGGTCTGCTCAAGCTTCGTGAAGCCATCAGCGGCTACGTCACCAAGAAGTTCGGAATCGATTACGACCCCCGGAAGCAAATACTCATCACCGTCGGCGTCAGCGAGGCCCTGGACATCGCGCTGCGGGCGGTGGTGAATCCCGGCGATGAAGTGTTGTATCACGAGCCGTGTTACGTCAGCTATTCGCCGAGCATCACGCTGACCCACGGTGTGCCACAGCCGGTCGCGTGTTTGGCGGAGCACGGCTTTGCGCTGACGGCCGAAGCGATCGAAAAAGCGATCACGCCTCGAAGCAAGGTCCTGGTCTTGAATTTTCCAACCAACCCGACCGGCGGCACGATGACGCGCGCCGAGCTGCTAAGGATCGCCGACGTCGTGTTGCGCCACAACCTGCTGGTCATCACGGACGAGATTTACTCCGAGCTGACGTTCGAGGGCGAACATGTCAGCATCGCGTCGCTCCCCGGGCTGCTCGAGCGGACCATCTTTCTCCACGGTTTTTCCAAGGCATATGCGATGACCGGTTTCCGTATCGGCTACGCCTGCGGCCCGGCGGAAATCATCGAGGCGATGATGAAGATTCATCAATACTCGATGCTATGCGCCAGCATCATCAGCCAGGAGGCCGCGCTCGAAGCGATTCAGTACGGTGAAACCGACACCGCGCAGATGCGCGAGCAATACCGTCTGCGCCGCAACTTCCTAGTCAATGCCTTCAACTCGATGGGGCTGGGCTGCCCACTGCCTCGGGGTTCGTTTTACGCCTTCCCTTGCATCAAATCGGCCGGACTCGCCTCGAAAGATTTCGCTGTAAAATTGCTGGAACAGGAAAAGGTGGCGTGCGTTCCCGGCAGCGCTTTCGGTCCGGGCGGCGAGGGTTATCTGCGTTGTTGCTTCGCAACCGGGCTGGAGGAAATACAAGTCGCTGCTGAACGCATCGCCAGGTTCGTTGAGCGGCTGAAGAAGCCGCCACGTCAGGGCGCAAAAATCTGACGGATAATGTCCTCGATGGGGACTTCCTGAATATCGATGTCGCTGACGGGCAGTTCGTCGAGCAGCGCTTTGCAGACCGCAATGACGCGATCGCGTTTGACTTTCAATTTGATCGCGGCTTCGCTGTGTTCGACAACTTCACCGTATTTCTTCAGGTTTTCTGCGGGGCACAGGCTGCCCCCGTCGCATTGAATCGTGATGAGTTTGAAATCGGCGAAGCGATCGAGCACGTCGCTGAGCCGGCCGTCGAACGAAATCGTTCCATGATCAATGATGNNCTTCCGCGTGGCGTTGTGGTGACGCAGAAACTCGCGCACGGTCTTTTGAGAGACGACGTCGAGACCGATGGTCGGTTCGTCCAGGAAAAGGATTTTCGGCTGATGCAGCAGCGAAGCAATCAACTCCATTTTCATCCGCTCGCCCAGCGAGAGTTCGCGCACCATCACGTTCAGTTTATCCTGGACGGCGAGCAGTCCGGTCATTTCGGCGACGGTGCGGTTGAAGGAATCCTTCGGGATGCCGTAAATTTTCGCGATCAGTTCGAGCGATTCGCGTGCGGGCAAAGCCCACCAGAGCTGGTTTTTTTGACCGAGCAAAAGCGCGAACTGGCGGCGATAACCGTCCTTGCGTTCCCACGGGACGTAGCCGAGGACTCTGGCCGCGCCGCTGGTGGGATAAAGCAGGCCCGAGAGCATTTTAAGCGTCGTGGTTTTGCCCGCCCCGTTCGGGCCGAGAAAGCCGACCAGTTCGCCTTCTTCGATGAAGAAGCTGACATCCTTGACTGCCCGGGTCATTTCCCACTGGCGGTGGAACAGTCCTTGGATGGCGCCAGTCAGCCCCGGTTTCTTTATGTAAGTGCGGAACGATTTGGTCAGCCCCTGAACTTCAATGACAGGCATTGCGAGACCTTACTGTCTGCGTCTGCAAGACGCGAACGGAAGATGAGACGCGGGATCGGGGCAGCCGGCACGCCTGCCTTGGCTTCCCGAGTTCAGCGCTGCAGTTGTTTTTCCAGGTAATGCACGACCTGCCGGACGTTCGCGTCGATTTCCATCCGGTCTTTAACCAGGCGGCACGCATGTAACACGGTTCCGTGATCGCGTCCGCCAAAAGCCTCGCCAATGGTGTTGAGCGAACTTTCGGTAAGCTGCCGCGCCAGAAACATGGCGATCTGCCGCGGGAACGCGATGTTTTCAGGCCGCCGTTTGCTGGTCATGTCGGCCAATCGAATGTCGAAATGTTCGGCCACCCTTTTCTGAATCAATTCGATGTTGATGGAAAAACGGCCTTCCTCGTGAAGCACTTCGCGGAGCAGCCCCTCGACGACTTCGATCGTCAGTTTTTTGCCCGTGAGCGAGGCGTAGGAGGCGACCCGGATCAAAGCGCCTTCGAGTCGACGGATGTTCGTCCGAATCCGGTTTGCGAGGAAGTTGATGATTTCGTCCGGCAATTCAACGCCGAGCGATTTTTCCTTCTTCCGCAGGATGGCGACGCGCGTTTCAACGTCGGGCGGCTGCAAGTCCGTCACCAAACCCCATTCAAAACGAGAGACCAGCCGTTGTTCGAGGTTTTGAATTTCATTCGCCGGACGGTCGCATGTCAGAACGATTTGCTTGTGCCCTTCGTGGAGGGCGTTGAAGGTGTGAAAAAACTCCTCCTGAATGCGTTCCTTGCCGGAGAGGAACTGGATGTCATCAATCAGCAATACGTCGGTCTGGCGATATTTTTTCCGA
>QHPW01000366.1 GCA_003219675.1 Verrucomicrobiota bacterium | reverse complement strand
TTCTTCGATCAAGCCCCGGTAGTCGTCAGCGGTGTGGCGCTCGGCTCCCAAGCGATACTCCACGCCGCTCCGTTCAAAGTTCGCTTCCGTTCCAGCGGCCGCCATCTCCGGGTGGAAGACCGAGAACACGAGACGACCTGCGGGAACGAGACAGGCTGAAAGCTCGCGAAAGAGAACCCTCACTTTGCTAATGTGCTCGCCCACCAGAGCGCACAAGGCGGCATCAAACGCTTGCTGTCGGAACGGAAGTTGATCGTTGAGATCTGCCTGGACCAGAGGAACGGCAGGGTGTTTCCGTTGTGCCATACGCAGCATCTCTCGAGAAAAGTCCAACCCTACCGGTTTGCTTCCTCGGTTCACAATCAAGCGTAGATGCGCACCGGTGCCGCAGCCGGCGTCGAGGATGCGCTCGGCCGCTCGCGGCTGAAGGAGTGTCATGGTGAAACGCCTGTCGAGGGCGATCAACGGGTTGGGCGTCTGGTCGTAGCTTTCAGACCAGAGGTCGTAACCTTCACGCACGCCCGGTCGGGATAGTTTCCTGTTCATACGCGTTGATTACGCTGAAAATGGCGCTGTTCGCCCCGATGCCGAGCGCGAGCGTGAGCACTGCCACGGCGGTGAAGCCGGGGTTCTTCAGCAGTTGGCGGAAGGCGAAGCGAAGGTCGTTCATTTTCGGATTTACGATTTACGAGATGGCAAATCCCAAATTCCAAGCCCCAAATCCAAACATCGAATCGACCGACTCGCCGGAGTTTGGAGTTTGGGAATTGGAGCGTGGTCATTAGAGCTTTCATTCGTATCTCAACGCCTCCACAGGATCGACTCGCGCTGCGCGCCGCGCAGGTAGCCAGCAGGCAATGCCTCCAACCGCTCCAAGCGTCAGCACCACGGCGGCAAAGGCCCAGGGATCGGTCGGTTTCACGCCGTAGAGCAGGCTCTCCATGTAAACCCCAGCCGTGATCGCAGCGGCAATGCCGAGGACCAAACCGTTCGCCACCAGACGAACGCCATGCCGCAAGAAAACTCCTCGGATCTGGCTCCGACCGGCGCCCAGGGCCATGCGGATGCCGACCTCCCGCGTGCGCCTGGCCACGGCGTAGGCCAGGACCGCATACACCCCAAGGGCGGAGAGCAGCAACCCAAGCCCTCCCAGTGAAATCAACAACCACATCATCACGTGTCGAGGAGCGTTAGAACGGGAGAGATCGGCTTCGATGGAAATGAGCCACCTGAGTTCGACGCTCGGGA
>QHPW01000365.1 GCA_003219675.1 Verrucomicrobiota bacterium | reverse complement strand
CTGAATCGGGCCAGCCTGCGAAGATTGAGAGAAATCGGCGCTGTAAGCGATGACACGAATCGTGACTGAGTTTGTCAGCGTGAACGGCCCGGCGTAGAGAGTGGAATCAGACGAAGGTTCCGAGCCATCCAAGGTGTAAAGCAAAGAGCCGTTCGTGAAGGTCGTCTGGAAAGACACCTGGACTGAATCGATATTTGTCACCGGACCGCTCACGACGTAGCGACCATCGAGCTGAATACTGACCCGCGGCAATTCAAACGCCCCGATGTCGATTCCGGCTCCCTGCGGACGCGCGACTCCCCGTTGGTCAGTTGCCGGGGCACCAGCGTTGTCGCCGGCGTCCGAGTGCCGAGCTGTTCATCAACAGCGCATGGGTGGGTGTGGGTCCGTCATTGTCCTGTAGAGGACCCAGATTGGCGCTGACATTCTGGAGATCGGAAGCCGCGAGGGCGGAAATTTCGTTCGTCGAGCCGATCAGGTTGTGCCCCTGGCTCGTAATAGTTCCGAACCCATCCGAAGGAGTTGAATTCGTTGTCGCGGTGTTGCCGGCGACGATCGTGTTGAACAGCGAAAGAGTTCCTGACTGATTGGCAAACCCGCCTCCGTGCGTTTCACCTGTAGGACCGGGGTTAAAGCCAGGGCCGCCGCCGCCCGGGCCTCCAAGGACGCGGTTGCCACTGAGCGTGCAGTTCACCACTGCTACCGAGCCGGTGTCGGTCGCCAGGCCGCCGGCAAACGCGCTACCCCCGGGTTGAAAGGTTGTATTGGGCCCCCATCCCCCTTGGCCACCTACGACTTCATTGCCCGAAAAAGTGGAATTGGTCACACCAACCGGGCCGGCGGTGACAAATACCCCTCCGCCCTTTCCGTCACCGCCGATTGCAGCCCCGAACACACCCATCGCAACTGGCGAATGTTGAGCCGGTGATTTCCGCGGCTGTGTCCACAAAAAACGTCCCTCCACCACCGCCCTGGCCGCCTCGCCCTGCAAACCTACCACCGCCGCCGGCTCCTCCCGCTGCAAGGTTGCCCGAAACTAAACACTCGCGCATCTTGAGAGTGCCTCCGCTGCCGAAAATTCCACCGCCGAGTCCTTCACCTCCCATAGCCCCCGAGCCGCCGCCACCACCCGCGTCACCACCGACTGTCGAGTTGTTTAGAATCGAACACCGTAACAGAATGATCTCACCGCTCTGGACAAACGTTCCGCCACCAAGACCACCACCACCACCGCCTTGTCCAGTGAAAGGGAAGCCGGACTGATAGATTGCCCAGCTCCCGTCGCCACCTCCAAAACCGCCGCGACCGTAGGTCACGCTTCCATCGTTTTTGGGCAGGAGTCCTTCTCCGCCTCCGCCTCCGCCAAAGCCCCCGTTACCGCCTAAGCCACCAAATGCGGGACCGAGTGCGGTGGATCCTGAACCTCCTCCTGCTCCTCCTCCTCCTAACCCGCCTTGACCACCCGCGCCACCTTGGCCGTTGTTCACGCCGCTTGTTCCGGGCACGCCACCGACGCCCCCGTCGGGGCCGCCGCCGTTGCCGCCACTTCCACCACTCGCACTGCTTTGACCACCGCCTCCTCCGTTGCCTCCCGTCGCTCGATTCGCGAAGAACGTGACATTAGAAGCGACGACTGTTCCCGACGTGGTAAAGAGTCCGCCTCCCATGCCGCCGCCGCCGCCGCCCGGTCCTCCGCCAGTTCCGCCAACGGACCCGGCGCCGCCCGTTACCGAGTTGCTAGCGACCAATGAGTTGAACAGGTTCAAGTTCCCTGAGCGGTGTCGTCACCGGGCATGGCATTGGCATCCAGAATTGCCTGCCTCAGCGACCCGGACCCGGAGTCGGAAGTCGTAGAGACGGTCAGCGTCCCTGAATAAAGGTCTGGAGCCACAGAAACGATTCCCGCGATGACCAGTAGAATCGTGTGAAGCGCTCGAAGTGAGTTCTTAGGTCTCATAACCAATTGATTTGTAAGCGTTCCTTCACTTTTTGACAGCATTTTTTGAGCCGCCGTTCGCCAGAGCGCAACTCGGACTGGAGCGCTCGACATGCTCCAACGCGCAATCCTGTTGAAGAAAAATGCGTTCGCCAATGGATCACGCGGTATCATTCCCAATGGGCAGCCAGGAAAGCCCCGGCCGGAAGCGGCTACGCGTCGATTGCCGCCGTCGGCAGAAATTGCGGCACCATCCTCGCCTTGGTTGCCTGCTCGAAGGCATAACTCAGCGCGATCAGCTTCGACTCGCTCCAGGCGCGGCCGAAGAATGAAATGCCCACCGGCAAACCAAAGATGTTCCCGGCCGGAACGGTGATGCTCGGATAACCCGCCACGGCCGCATAGGACGAACTGCCACCCAGGCCGCGATCCCCGACAATGAGGTCCAGCGTGTGCGCCGGCCCGGTCGTCGGCGCGACGATGGCGTCGAGCTGATGCTTGTCCATCAGCGCGTCGATCCCGTCTTCGCGGGCCCACTTCAAACACTTGCCGCGAGCGTCGAGATAATCCTGTTCGGTGAGAGACCCCTTGGCTTCGGCTTCGACCAGGGTTTCCTGACCGAAGAACGGCAGTTCACGATCCCGGTTCCGCTCGTTGAATTCGATCAGTTCCTTCAACGATTTCACCGGCGCGCCGGCGCCGAGCGAAGCGAAGTAAGCGTTCAGGCCGGCTTTGAATTCGTAAAGCATGACCTGGTGTTCGGCATCGCCGAGACCTTGCCGCGGCGGCAAGCTGGCCGGGTCGATCAGCACCGCGCCTTCACGGCGCATCGCCTCCAACGCGGCTTCCATCACCCGATCCACGCGCGGATGCCAGCCAAAGAAATTTCGCGCCACGCCGATACGCGCGCCGCGAAGCCCTTGCGCGTCGAGAAACCGCGCGTAATCCGTTTCCAATTTGGCTGCCGACGCTTCGGTCGCGGCATCGCGTGAATCCACGCCGGTCATGGCGCCCAGCAACGCCGCGGCGTCCGCCACCGTGCGGGCGATGGGCCCGGCGGTGTCCTGGCTTGCGGAGATGGGAATGATGCCCGAACGGCTGACGAGGCCGACCGTGGGTTTGAGGCCCACCACACCGCAATAGGACGACGGCGAAACGATGGAACCGTCCGTCTCGGTCCCGATCGCCACCGCGCACAGGCTCGCCGACACCGCCACCGCCGATCCGGAGCTTGAGCCCGACGGGCTGCGGTCGATGGCGTAGGGATTGCGAGTCAACCCCCCGCGGCCGCTCCAGCCGCTGATCGAGCGCGACCCGCGAAAGTTCGCCCATTCGCTCAGATTCGTTTTGCCAAGGATCACCGCCCCGGCGGCGCGCAGTCGTTCGACAACGAATGAATCGCGCGGCGCAATTGACCCCGCCAATGCCAGCGAGCCGGCCGTCGTGGTCATGCGGTCGTGCGTGTCAATGTTGTCCTTGATGAGAACCGGAATGCCGTGCAACGGTCCGCGCGGCCCCTTTGTTTTGCGCTCCAGATCGAGCGCTTGCGCGATGGTCAAGGCGTCGGGATTCAGTTCGATCACCGCCTTCAACCGCGGCCCGCGCCGATCCACTTCTTCAATTCGCTTGAGATACCTCCTCACCAACAACGCCGCTGTGAATCGCCTCGATGCCATCCCGCGCTGCAGGTCGGCCACCGGTATCTCCTCCAGCGAAAACGACTTCCTCTCATGGATGGGAGTGGGTGCGATTTCCGGTCCGCCCACGCATTCCGGCAGTGTCTCGCCGATGATCAACGCCGATCCGCCTACGGCTGTCCGTCGAAGAAAATCCCTGCGTTTCATGCTGCGATGGAAAATGACGCAGGCGCGCGGAATTTGGAAGCGCCGAAAAGCGCCCGGCGCGGAGAAGGAAGTTAATTGGTGACCTGGTTTGGCGGATCGTGCTAGAAACCAAAGGCAGAACGGAATGTTATTTCGTTTGAACCCGTATCTATCCATCAAGCGCAGGATCAACCGAGTCCTCCGCATCATCCTCCGGAAGAAGGAGGTCAAAGTTCACGGAGTCACTGTGCCCCTCGACCTCGTAACCGATAGACTCGCTCTTAAACTGATAGACCGGCGCACTTATGAAGGTGAAGAAGCCGCGCTGGTAAATCACTATGTTGCACGCGGCAGCACCGTGATCGAGCTCGGCGCAAGTCTTGGCATTATCTCCTCGGTCATCGGGCAACTTGCGCCCGTTCGCCTGCTGTGTGTCGAGGCGCTGCCCGAGTTGGCGGCAGTTGCACAACGCATGCTTGCCCGCAACTGCCCGGCAGTCCGTTACAAGGTAATCCAGTGTGCGATAGCGCCCACCGATGGAACCATACCATTCGAGTGTGCCCAGGGCGGAAGCTTGACAGGCAAGGTGGTGAATTCCCTGGCAAACAAGCGGGCCATCGAGTTGCCGGCCAGGCGTCTGTCCACTCTTTTGGCTCAAGAAGGTGTTGATGATCCATTCTATTTGGTCTGTGATATCGAGGGTATGGAGGTGGCGCTGTTCCTTGACGATGCTGTCGCCTTTGCCCGTTGTGCGGGGTGAGTTGGTGGAGCGCCGGAAGAACGTGGGTTACTTGAAAAGAATTGTGATCTGACGCCCGCGACGCTTTCTCTCGTAAGTTGAAAACGAAAGTCGTGAGTGGGGCGGTGCAGCAACACCGCCCTACCATGGTCCCTCTCAACCGCGCTTCACGCACCATTCCCCCCGACGGAGATCGACTGGAAGCAATCTCATAAATCCTTTTGGGGAGCGCACGCGGCTCGCGTGCCCTGCGAATCGGCTCGATTCGCGCAGATTTCGGCGGGCGAGCCGCCCGCCGAAGCACGCCGGCGGCGTGCGCTCCGCGTTTGTGAGACAAGTTCTAGGCAATCCAATCGAAGAATCCCATGTCTTCCAGCCTGACGCGAAGTTCCTTCTTCTGTTCCGCGGTCGGGTTGGTGTTGGGCAGCCGGGCGGGACCAACGGGGACTCCGAGCGCTTCCATCAAGGCTTTGGCTGCCCCCATATAGCCCAGGCCGCTCAGCACCTGCACGAGTTGTGTCCCGCGGAAT
>QHPW01000364.1:4562-11030 GCA_003219675.1 Verrucomicrobiota bacterium | reverse complement strand
TTGGTCTCGCACTGACTTAGCACCGAAACTGAGAAGTTTGCTTCAGAATAGTTCTACAGTGTTTGGTGAGAATTTTCGCGGCGGGTGTTGGATGTTGAGTGGTTCGATTGAAGAAGAAGCGAGTGCGTTGCAAACTGCAATCAAACAAGGCGTTTTCAGTAGCAGCACGCTCCAAAGATTTTCCGCGATGGATGTCGGCAATGAGTCAGGATCGCTTAATTTGGGAGGCACCAAAGGGTTAAACCCTGCGGTCAAGACCGCGCAGGAGTTCTACACGAGAAGAGGCATATCGAATCCAGTTGTTATCGTGCTTCGCATGGAACGACAGGAGAATTCTCAGCAATTCAATCCGGACAACGGCGCAGAATTAACGCCGCCCCGCCAATTCAACCTGATGTTCAAAACCTACGTCGGCCCGGTGGAGAGCGAGGAAAACGTCGCTTACCTCCGCCCGGAAACCGCCCAGGCCATCTTCGCGCAATTCAAAACCGTTCTCGAAGTCTCCCGCCAGAAGGTCCCCTTCGGCATCGCGCAAATCGGCAAAGCGTTTAGAAACGAAATCAACCCGCGCAACTTTACTTTCCGCTCGCGCGAGTTCGAGCAGATGGAGCTCGAATTTTTCATCCGCCCGGACGAAGCCGTGGAGGCGATCGCCGCCCGGGTGGCCTCCGCGGCTGAAATCGGAAATCGGAAATCGGAAATCGGAAATTCGGACTGGGGCTGGGAAGCGTGGCACAAGTACTGGGTCGAGCAACGCATCGACTGGTATGAGAGCATCGGTCTGCCGCGCGCTTCGCTCGAAGAATACTGGCAGAAGAAGGAGGAACTCGCCCACTACGCCAGGGCCACGGTCGATATCCTCTACAAGTTCCCGTTCGGCACGCAGGAACTCGAGGGCATCGCCGCGCGGAGCGACTTCGACCTTTCGCAACACCAGCATTTCTCAGGCAAGACGATGGGGGTGTTCGACGACGAGTTGAAGGCGGCCTGGATGAAGCTCGACGAAGCGAAGCAGAAGGAGCTGTGGCAGCGTTACCACGACGCGCGCCTTAAATATCTTACGCAGACCGGCGTCCCCTCTGAGGAAGCGGCGACGCAGGCGCGCGAAGACGCCGGCGGCCTGGCCCAGGGCAATTACGTCCCGCACGTGATTGAACCGAGCGCGGGGGTGGACCGTCTAATCCTGGCTTTGATTTGCCACGCCTACAGCGAAGACCAGGCCCCCGACGAAAAAGGAAAGCTGGAAACCCGCGTGGTCATGCGGTTCCACCCGCGCATCGCGCCCGTCAAAGCGGCTGTGTTCCCGTTGCTCAAGAACCGGCCCGAACTGGTGCAGAAAGCCCGGCAAGTACGCGACCTGTTGCGCCCGCACCTGACGGTTTTCTACGACGAGGCCGGCGCCATTGGCCGCCGCTACCGCCGCCAGGACGAGGCCGGCACCCCGTTTGGTGTCACGATTGATTTCGACACCCTGGGCGAAAAGGGTCCTGAACTGAAGGACACGGTGACGCTGCGCGAGCGTGACTCGATGAAGCAGGAGCGGGTGAAGATCGGCGACTTGCTTCCGCTGCTGCTGGAAAAGGTTCGTTGAGGGCAAAGTAATCGGCAAACCATGAGCAAGTCCGCCCGCATTTCCTACGTGATCGTGGCAGTCCTGCTTGTATTGGTCGGGTTCCTCCACCTCGCGACGCTCTTGCTGACCGTGCTTTTTGGTTACTTCGCGCTGCGCCTGTTCAGTTTCAACCGCAGCAAAGCGCTCGGCGTTGCGATTTACGTCATCGCGGTGACCGCGGTCGGATACGGGCTTTTTTATTTCTCGCGCAAGGCGTACGTCGAGTTGCCCAACATCGCCGACGCAACCATTCCCGCGGTTGTGGGATACGCCGAGAAACAGGGCTTGGAACTGCCCTTCACCGATTACGCAAGCCTCAAGGCGTTGGCGTTGAACTCGGTCAAGGAAGAATTCGCCAACGTGGGCCGATACGCCCGCGCGGCCGTTCTTCAAGTGGCCATGCTGATTATCGGTCTGGTGGTCGCCGCCGGACTTTTCCTGGATGCCCGATGGCAGATGGAGGGCGACCCTCACGCCGTCAAAGACAGCCTTTACGCGCTCGTCAGCCAGGAGCTTGCCGTCCGGTGCAAGACATTTTATCGCAGCTTCGCGACGGTCATCGGCGCGCAGATTGCCATCTCCGCCATCAACACCCTGTTGACCACGGCCTTTTTGGTTTGGGCCGGGTACCGCTACGTGATGGTGCTCATGGGCATCACATTTCTTTGCGGCCTGCTGCCGATCATCGGGAACATCCTGAGCAACACGCTGATCGTCGGCGTCGGATTCACAATCTCCCCCAGGGCGGCGTTCTTCGCGCTGATCTTTCTCATCGTCGTACATAAATTGGAGTATTTTCTGAACAGCAAAATCATCGGCGACCGGATCAAAAACCCGATGTGGCTGACGTTGCTCGGACTCGTGCTCGGCGAGAAGCTGATGGGCATTCCCGGCATGATCCTTGCCCCGGTGGTGCTGCACTACATCAAGGTCGAGGCTTCGCGGAACAAAGTCTCCGACCTTGCGCGCGATGAGTCCGAATCCAGAAAAGCCGCCTGACGACGCCATGCACGAGGAGCAGAAGACCCGTTCCGCGACGCCCCCAACCGACGCGCTGAGAAAGAAACGCGCGCCGACGCTTTACGCCATCATTGTCATCAAACTGCTGAAGGGAATGCTGTTTGTGGCGCTGGCCATCATGGCCTACACCCTTTCCGACAACGACCTGCCGGCCGAATACCGGCATTTGCTGCACTTGTTGCGTGTAAACCCGGAGAGAAAGTTCTTCGCCGACCTCGCCCTTCAAATCGGCCGGCTCACCGAAGCGAGCGTCCTCTGGGCCGCCGCCGGCACGCTGGTTTACAGCCTGTTCTCGCTGGTGGAAGGAGTCGGTCTGATATTCCGCGTGCCCTGGGCCTGCTGGCTTTCTATCGGCGAATCTGCCTTTTTCATTCCCATCGAGGTGTATGAACTGGTGCATCGGGCGAACCGCGAACGGTTTCCCTGGGTCGTCTTTGCCATTCTCGTGATCAATGTGGTCATTGTCTGGTATCTGTTGCAGAACCGTCATCGCCTCTTTCGGCATCACCACCTTCATCATGACGCCCAATGAGTTTTGAGATGCCAAACCGCCAAAGGCTTTGGCATCCTCAGCCTGTGACCGCGACGGAAGCCATCGAGTTGTTGGACAAACTGCGCGCCGGAAAGATCACACGCGACAGGGTGCTGCGCGCTTTTCAGGCCGCGCCACTGGCGGACCTCGGATTCGCCCAGGTGGATACCCACCGCGCGCTGCGGAAAGGTTTCCCGGAAGTCATTTTCGGCTCCGGCAAAACGCCGGCCCAGGTTGTCCGGATCGCGGCGGCCATTTTTGAGCGCGAACAGCGCATCCTGGTCACCCGCATCAACGGCCAACACGCCCGCGCGCTGCGAAGGAGGTTCAAGCGCGCTGTCCATCACGAAACCGCGCGCTGCCTCACCATCGAAAAATCACCTCTGCCCAAGCGGCCGGGCGCCATCGCCGTGCTCTGCGCGGGCACCAGCGATCTGCCGGTGGCCGAAGAAGCGGCCGTAACCGCGGACGTCATGGGCAATCGCGTCGAGCGGATTTACGACGTCGGAGTCGCAGGTCTGCACCGGCTGCTGCGCCGGCTCGAATGGATTCAAAGCGCGAACGTCCTGGTCGTGGTCGCGGATGTTGAACAGTTGCGGCAGCGGCGTGACCGTGGTGAACATTGACAACGGCTTCGGCGCGGGCTATGCCGCCAGCCAGATCAATGCGCTGTGTAGCGGCGGTCTGTGACCGTCGCAAACTCGTATTATGGAACGGCTGCGTCGCCTGGAGCAAGTTCATGTCGCAAGCCCAATCTACTTCACACAAGTGGCTCTACGTTGTTGAAAACTGCGTCCGCGCCGGTTTGGTAAAATGCTGGACGGACTGGCCGTATCAGGGAAAAATTCATCCATTGAGTTTCGATGAAAGAATGCGGCGGTCATAGACCGCCGCTACAAATGAAAACGCTTTACCTCGACATCTTCAGCGGCATCAGCGGCGACATGTTCATCGGCGCGATGATCGACCTCGGCGTCGATGCGCAGGCGCTGGAACGCGAACTCGAAAAACTCAAGCTTGACGGCTGGCGCGTCCACGCCGCGCGTGGGCAGAAAATGGGAATCGCCGGCGTCAAATTCGACGTGCGCCTCGCGCACGAGCACAGCCACGAACATACTCACGCCGACGGAACGACGCACACGCACCCCCATTCTCACGCGCACGGGCACGAGCCCGATCATGAGCCGGGGCGTTCGCATCACGAGCGTGAACAGGGTCCGCACGGCGGTCCGCTGCTCAAAACTTCCTTCGGCAAAGTGGAACTCAGCGTGTTCGAGACCCACGTCCCGCCCCGTTTCAGACTCTATTTCTTTGATGCCTCAGGAAAACCTCTCGCGCCGATCGCGGCAAAAACCGTCATCCTGGAAGCGGTTCGCTCGAAGAAAAAACGCCAGCTCTTTCAGTTCAAGCGGCAGGGCGATTACCTGGAAGCGACCGAAGAACTGCCTGAACCTCACGAATTCACCGCGGTGCTCAGACTGAAGCTCGGCAGCCGCACCGAAAAGCGCGAAACGGAATTTGTGGAGGATCATCATCACCATGACGACCGAGACGATGGGCACGGGCACGCTCATGGCCACGAACACGGAAGGAATTTCGCGCAGATCAAAGAGCTGATCCAGCGCAGCGCGCTCTCGGATTGGGCAAGGAATAAATCCATCGCGGTTTTCGAACGCATCGCCGTGGCCGAAGGGAAAATCCACGGCCTGCCGCCCGAACAGGTGCATTTTCACGAGGTAGGCGCGATGGACTCCATTGTCGATATCGTCGGCGCGTGTGTTGCGCTCGAATTGCTGGGCAAACCGCGTGTTCTCGCCGCGCCGGTCGTCGAAGGCACCGGCTTCATCCGGTGCGCGCACGGACGCTTTCCTCTGCCCGCTCCGGCGACGTTGGAAATCCTCTCCGCGCGGGGCGTGGGCGTGACGCAATGCGACGAACCGCACGAACTCGTCACCCCCACCGGCGCGGCGCTGCTCGCGGAATTCGCCGAAAGTTTCGGCCCGATGCAAGGTTTGATTGCGACCCAAATCGGCTACGGCCTTGGCACTCGCGACCACCAGACGCGACCAAACGTGCTGCGTGCCGTGCTGGGCGAGTCGGACGCCGCGTTCCGCACTCCGCGTTCCGCACTCGATTGGGAGACCGACACGATTGCTGTGGTTGAAACCAATCTCGACGACATCACCGCCGAGTTCCTCGGTCATTTTGTCGAGAAGGCGTTCGCGGAAGGCGCGCTCGATGTGTTCCACACGCCGATTCAGATGAAAAAGAATCGTCCGGGCGTTTTGCTCACGGTGCTCTGTGCCGCCGCGGATGCGGACAGGTTTTCCGAGTTGATGCTGCGCGAGACCAGCGCGTTCGGTGTCCGCCGTTCCACCCATGAGCGTCGCAAGCTGAAACGCGAACTGATGAAGGTGAAGACGGAATTCGGCGAGGTTACCGTAAAAGTCGGCAAATTGAACGGAAAGATTGTGCAAGTCGCGCCGGAGTTTGAGTCGTGCAAAAAATTAGCAGAGCAAACCGGCGTGGTTTTGAAAATGATTTACGAGACGGCTATGAATCAAATGACGAAGAACGAATGACGAAGAACGAAACAATTCCGAATCACGAAATCCCGAAAAATGAACACTCAATAAACGGAGAGGGCCTCCAGCTCAGGCTCATTCGATATTCGGAGTTGCGATCTTCACTTGGCATTCGTCATTTGGTATTCGAAAAGCAGTTCGGCTTCCCTGTAACAAGCCTCGACTGACTCTTATGCTCGACCCCGAACTTTTGAAAATCATGTGCTGCCCGGAGACGCACCAGCCGATCGCGCTGGCGGAAGCGGCATTGATTGAAAAGCTCAACCGGCAAATCGCCGCCGGACAATTGCAGAACCGCGCCGGACAGCCGGTGAAAGAACCCATTGACGGCGGCCTGGTGCGCGAGGACAAAAGATTTCTTTATCCGATTCGTCAGAACATCCCGGTGATGCTGATCGACGAGGCGATTCCGCTGTAAGGGACCCTGAACGGTGGGGCGACCCGTCCTCCGTAACAGCTTACTGCGGAGGGTGGAGACTCCGTCGAGCCCTGATCGCACAACGACAGAAAGTTAGTTAGGGCTCGACGGAGTCTCGCCCCACCCGGTTCATGGATAGCGAACACCTCCCAAAATAGGACGTGAGTTGAGGCCATGAACCGGGCCGCCGGCTGTAGAGTGGGACAGGCTTCCAGCCTGTCAGCCCCGACAGGCAAGATGCCTGTGCCACTTTCTGAGGTTCATGGGAGGCTCCGTGTTCCTTTCGGACCTGCTCACGGCC
>QHPW01000364.1:0-4547 GCA_003219675.1 Verrucomicrobiota bacterium | reverse complement strand
TTGGGACCATGAACCGCTGCGCCTCACAGAGGCGCGGTCCGGACCGCGGGTCTCCGACCCGCAGCCTACTTGGTTCATGGGAAGCGTCCACAACTTTTCTGTCGCGCATTGGCGCCATGAACTGTAGCAGCCGACGTGAGGAGGCTCATTACTCCAAATCCGAAATCCGAAATCGATGAGAGCCTCCTCACGTCGCCTGCTACGAAAGTCCTCCTGGCACCCGCTCTAACCGAGCCGTTTGCGCAGGTCGCCGAGCTGTTGCTTGAGCGCGGTCGGCAGTTTGTCGCCGAACTTCGCGTAGTAAGCCGCGATGTCTTCGGCTTCCTTCTTCCAACCGGCAACGTCCACGGAAAGCAGTTGCTTCAAGTCGGAGGCGGAAATGTCGAGGCCGGACAGGTCAAGCGCATCGGGCGTGGGCAAGTGGCCGATGGGTGTTTGCTGAGCCTTGGCAATGCCTTCGACGCGTTCGCAAATCCACTTTAACACCCGGCTGTTCTCGCCGTAACCGGGCCAGAGCCATTTGCCGTTGGCGTCCTTGCGGAACCAGTTCACGAAATAAACTTTCGGAAGCTTCGCGCGATCTGCCCGCTGCGCGAACGAGAGCCAGTGCGCGAAGTAGTCGGCCATGTTGTAGCCGCAGAACGGCAGCATGGCGAACGGTGCTCCCAGTTGAACGCCTCGTTCACGAGCGGAATCGTGCCGGGACGGCGTCCGCCGAAAAGAATCGCAGAAAGCGGCACGCCTTCCGGATTCTGCCAGTCGGGGTCGATCACCGGGCATTGCGACGCAGGCGCCGTAAAGCGTGAGTTCGGATGCGCTGCCTTGCGGCCGCTGTCCGCCGTCCATTCCTTGCCTTCCCAGTCGATGGCCCTGGCCGGCGCCGGAATGCCGGAATCCTCCCACCAGACGTCGCCCTCCGGGGTGAGCGCCACATTGGTGAAGATGCTGTTCTTCGAGAATGTATCCACCGCGTTCGGGTTCGACTTTTTCGACGTGCCGGGCGCCACGCCGAAGAAACCGGTTTCAGGATTCATCGCATAAAGGCGTCCGTCCCGGCCGACGCGAATCCAGGCGATATCGTCGCCGATGCAGGTCGCTTTCCAACCCGGCAGAGCCGGCAACATCATCGCAAGATTGGTTTTGCCGCAAGCGCTTGGAAACGCGGCGGCGATGTAATGCTTTTTGCCCTGTGGCGAGGCAAGGCAGAGAAGCGCGAGGCATTTCTTGCCCAGGAGCGCGTTGCCCCCGTATCCGGAACCGTACGACCAAATCGAAGAGTCCTCCGGAAAATGCACGATGTATTTCTTCTGCGGGTCGGGCTCGCACGGCCAGGCGACGTCCTTTTGGCCGGGCTTGAGCGGCGCACCGATCGAGTGCAAACACGGAACGAAACTGCCGTCGGCTCCGAGCTTGTCGAAGACGGCCTGGCCCATGCGCGTCATGATCCGCATGTTGACCACGACGTAAGGTGAATCGGAAATTTCGATGCCGACTTTGCAAATGGGCGAATCCAGCGGGCCCATGGCGAAAGGAATCACATACATGGTTCGGCCTTCCATGGAACCGTCGAAGAAACCGGCCAGTTTTTGCTTCATTTCGGCGGGGTCCGCCCAGTTGTTGGTGGGGCCGACCTCGTCTTTGGACTTCGCGCAAATGAACGTGCGGTCTTCCACGCGCGCAACGTCGCTCGGATGCGAGCGGGCGAGGTAAGAGCCCGGACGCAGCTTGGGGTTCAACTTCGTGAGCGTGCCCGATTGGACCATGAGGTCGCAGAGCGTTTGGGCTTCCGGCTCCGAGCCGTCGCACCAAAAGACGCGGTCAGGCCGGCAAAGTCTGGCCATTTCATCGACCCAGGCGAGGACATTTTTGTTGGTGGTATTACAGGTTCCAAGTTTCGATCTCGACATAACTCAGTTGAAGTTCGGCGTTCAGGTCAGGTCGCAAAAGCGACGTGAAAGCCGAAAAACTAACAGTTGAGTTTCGACGGTCAAGCCAGTTGTAAGGAAAAATGCGTCTGAAGTTAAGAAAGTCTCAAAGGGTGGGGACAAGAGTAAATCCTGTTCCCAGACGGGGGCAGAATCATACTCCGCCATTCCATCAGGCAGCGAACTGAACGGTGTCGAGATCCTGAATCCGTTTGCGCAGTTTCTTGAGGGCGATTTCCTCGATCTGGCGGATACGTTCCCGGGTGACGCCGAACTGTTCGCCGATTTCCTCCAGCGTTTTCCGATCATCGCCATCGAGCCCGAACCGCTGGCGCAGGATCGCCTGTTCGCGCGCGTCCAGGGTCTGGACCATTTCGTGGATCATTGCGCTGTTGGTTTTTTCTTCGAGTTGTTCGTAGGGCGTGTCCGCGGCTTCGTCTTTGACGACGTCAGCGACGCGGTTGGACTCATCGTCGCCGATGGGCGCATCGAGCGAAGTCGGGCGCACCGCTGCGCGACGCAACTGTTTCACCCGGGCCACCGGGAAGCCGAGTTCCCCGGCGATTTCCTCGTCGGTCGGCTCGCGGCCCAGCACCTCCTCCAGCTTCGCCGCCGCGCGACGGAGATGGAACAGTTTGTCCACCACGTGAACCGGCAGCCGGATGGTCTTCGATTGATTGGCCAAAGCGCGTTTGATGGACTGTTTGATCCACCATGCGGCGTAGGTTGAAAGCTTCGCGCCCTTTTTCGGGTCGAACCGCTCGACACCCTTCATCAAACCGATGTTCCCTTCATTGATGAGATCGAGCAACGGCAGGCCGTAGCCTTCGTAATCTCTTGCGATTTTCACGACCAGGCGAAGATTGGCCTTGATCATCTGCGCGCGCGCTTTCTTATCGCCCCGCTTGATGCGACGCGCGAGTTCGATTTCCTGCGTCGGCGTCAGCAGCGGCGTCTGGCCGATCTCGCGCAAGTAGAGATGAAACGCAGTGTCGCCGTCGTAGGAACCGCGCCCGGTTTCAACCGGCTCCGGTTCGATCGCAACCCTGGCCCGCCTCGGAGGCAGTTCCGGCAGGAAGGCGGCTTTCACCCGGGCCGGTTTGATCAGGCGCTTTCGCCCTCGCCGGACCAGGAGGGTCGAACTGTTTCTTTGTTTGGCGCGCATAGATTTTCCCTTTCCACGTCACGGTTCATTGCCAAAACCACTGTCGTCATCGGATCGGTTTTCATCAGTTTGACAGCCGAGGGCGGGTCTTCGTTTCACCGCGGCGCGCAACGCGAACTCCAGCACTCCGACGGGAGGCACCGCGAACGAGAACTGGCTGACCAGAGTGAACAACCGTCTCCGATTGGCTGATGGGCTTTTCATCTTCCCCGCACGATTCCATGTTTTTCATACGCTCTGTTGGACGGCAATGAGTAATTACTTACTCACTTTATTGCCGTGAAAATATTCATTTGTTTCCCACGCCGAAAAAGACCGACAAAGTCCGAGGGCTGTAATGCCTGGCAATGGCCTTGTCCGTCAGCCCCAGGCCGCGCAGCGCGAACCAGACGGCTTGATGCAACAGTTCTTCGCGGCCCAGGTTGTAATCGACCACCGGCTTTTTCGGCAGGTGATTGATGGCAATCATGGCCGCCAGGTGATGCGCAAACCGCACGCGGTTCTCCCGGCTGATCGGGCATTGGACGACGTCGCCGGCCTCCTCGGCGGCGGCGAGGCAGGCCTGGACTTTGTTGAAGCAGCAGGAGAAGCGGTTCTCATACAATACCCGTGTAAATTCGCCGTCTTCGAGGCAACTGTTCAGAATCATCCGATGCTTGGTCTCCCAGGAAATCGTGTCACCCGGTTTGCCCATCACGATGGTGCGAAGCAGATAGTAAACGATGTGCACCAGGGTGGAGGTTGAGGGGTCCAGGTTTGCCAGTTTCTCCAAACCGCGGTCTTTGTCTTTGCAGCCTGTGTTCTGAATCTCGGCGTAGAGCGATTCCTTGCTGGGAAAATGTTTGTAGATGAGCGCTTCAGACACGCCCGCGGCGTCGGCCAGTTCGCGGGTCGTGGTGTTGGCGAATCCCTTCCGGGCAAAAAGCGGCAAGGCCGCCTTCACGATGGCCTCGCGCCGTTCCTCCGCGCTCAATCGCTGCTCAATCACGCTGGTAAGTTAGTGATTACTCACTGAATGTCAAATGCGAAAATTCTTCGGATTTCAGGTCAACTCTTCGCTTGATGCCCGATGAATGCAGTGTATTCCTTTCCTCACAGCTATGACCCTTAAGCGTTCGATAAACCTTTTGTCCGGTTGTTTCGTAGCCGGACTCATCGCGGCAATGGCCACCGGAAGTCTGTCCGGCCAGCCGTCTGCCACGCGGAGCACCGGCGCCATGCCCGAACCCTTGAACTGGACGACCCAACAGGATCATCAGAACATGAAGGAGCAATTGGGGATTAAAGTTCTGCGGCCTGGCCCCAGTGGCCGGGCGGGCGCGACCAATGAGGCCAACTACGACCCGGCCAAAGCCAACCCTTACCCCGATCTGCCCGATCCTCTTACTTTGAAAAACGGGCAGAAGGTCACGAGCGCTGAGATGTGGTGGAAACAGCGCCGCCCGGAAATCGTCGAG
>QHPW01000084.1:3414-9123 GCA_003219675.1 Verrucomicrobiota bacterium | reverse complement strand
TGCGTTGCCAAATAACCTTCCCGTCGGACGCCTGGAGGCACGCCACATTACCCGCCAGCCCCATGACATAAAGGCGGTCCCCATCCACTGTCGGAGTGGCGCTCGGACCTTCTTTTGATTGCGGCCAAGTCGTTGTGAAAGCCGGCGCGATTCGAACGGCCCAGATTTCCTTGCCGTCCTTGTCCGAAAGAGCCCAGACCATCTCGTCCCCACCGCGATGGCTCATTCCATAGATTCGCCCGGCGGCAACGGACGGGGCGCTGTCGCCGCCGCCAAGCCCTTTGATCTTCCAGGCGAGAGGCGGGCCATCCTTGGGCCATTCTTGGAGGAGGCCGGTCTCTTTGGAATGGGCCGTTCGGTCCGGTCCTTGCCATTGAGGCCAATCAAACGGTCCGCATAAAGCGTTTTGGGCGAAAGCGGCAACAGTAAAGGCAAGTGCGATGGTTCTATACAAACCAAACGAAAACTCCGTCACTAGCAGAACGTGCCAATCTACTTGCCAAACACGCCACACAAAGCGAACGCCGAAGGCGAACGCGATGCGACGGCCGCATTGGTAATAATCAGGAGCGTTCGATTACATTCACCCAATCCATGTATAATCAATGACTTAAAAACAAGTGAAAGCGGTCCAGGTCCAAATCCCTGAGCGAATTCTGACGAATCGCTTGTGGTATGATCCCACGAGCGGGAACTACACAATTATCGCGTCGTCAGAGGTGAAGGCTTCTGACCGTTCACTGTCCTATCCATTAAAGCGCCACGCCGACGGTTTCAATGACTGGGTCCTGGTCGCAGACGGACATTAGAAGCAGGCCGTAAGGCATCATCGCGATGCCTGGTATGGCCCACTTGCCGCAACGCCTTGAAAGTCTCCGGCTGTTCTTTCCAAAGTGTGCTGACAACTTCACTGACACCCCTCGGTGTCGCCTCGACATCCGTCACGATGCGCCGGCTTGTCCACACCCAATGCCGCCGAGCACCTTGCGCAACCGATATGAAAGTTTTCCGCCAATGGTGGCGGCGTCGCCGCCCCGCAGGTCGAGACCCCACGCATGCAGTTTTGGAATCGCTGCAGCTGGCACGGGAAAAACTTCCGTGACTAGCGTCAATAAGCGCGGATTGTCGGTTGGGAATGCAGAGCGTCTCGTGCCCGCCGAGATGTCCAGGTCAGCTCGATTCCCTTCTAACTCCCTTCTATACTCGCCTAAATGAAGGCCGGGCTCAGCGGTCGGTTGGTGCTTGGCCAAGACCGTTTCTCGCGGCATAGTCAATCCGCCCCGGCCGTTTACGTGGTGGATACCGGGCCGCGTTGGTCCGTATCTCCACGACACCAGTGCCGGTGAACTTGCGGGTTTGCGCTGTTAGACCATGCGGTGTGTTTCGGTTCCAAACCCGAATCGTGCCGGCAGGGGTAGCCGCGATTTGAAGAGAACGCCGACCAGGCACAAACAAAGTAAATGCATCACCGTTATGAAAACAACTCCCTTCGCGCAAGCCAAACCGGGTTGGCGCGTCCTGACCGTTCTTCTCGCGCCGGGGTCGCTGCTTTGCGCCTCCATGCTCTCGGGGTCGAGTGACAAAAGTCAATCGTCGGACGGGTGGAAGATCGGTGCGCCTCGCGAAGAGATCCGGCCGGCGTTCGAGTTCAAGCAAGACGGCGGTCCTGGGAAGCGCGGCAGCCTGATCATCCGGGCGGATCAACGCGAAGGACTGGACGGGCATTGGTTCAAAACCTTTCCCATCAAAGGCGGCCAACACTATCGCTTCCGTGCCTTGCGACGCGTCGAGAACGTTCCGTTCCCCCGACGCAGTGTGCTGGCGCGCGTCCTGTGGCGCGACGAGCAGGGCCGGCCCGTGCATCATGAGAAAGCGGTTGCGAAGAGTTATGCGCCCGACGAGGCGCCGGTCGCCGAGCCGGATTATCCCGCCGACCGGGCAAGCGATCCAAAGGGCTGGACCGAAGTCGCGGACGTTTATCAGGCGCCGTCAAAGGCCTCGCAGGCGATCGTGGAGCTGTATCTCCGCTGGGCTCCGCGGGCGCTGGTCGAATGGAGCGAGGTTTCTCTGACCGAAACGGCGCCTCCGTCTCCGCGCAAAGCGCGCCTGGCCACGGTTCATTTCCGGCCTTCCGGCAAAAAGACAGCGGCGGAGAACTGTCGGTTGTTTGAACCTTTCATCGAGGAAGCCGCGCGCCAGAAAGCCGACCTGGTGGTGTTGCCGGAAACGATCACCGTCTGCGGCACCGGCCTTTCGTACGTCGACGCCGCGGAGCCGATCCCCGGACCCTCGACGGACTATTTCGCGGCGCTGGCCAGGCGGCACAATCTGTATCTGGTCGTCGGGTTGGTCGAACGCGAGCGCCGTCTGATCTACAACGTGGCGGTGCTCATCGGACCGGATGGAAAGGTTCAGGGCAAATACCGCAAAGCCGCCTTGCCCCGCAGCGAGATCGAAGGCGGCATCACGCCCGGCGAGGAATATCCGGTGTTCGACACGCGTTTCGGGAAGGTGGGTTTGATGGTTTGCTACGATGGCTTCTTTCCCGAAGTCGCCCGCCAACTGAGCAACCGCGGCGCCGAAGTCATCGCCTTCCCGGTTTGGGGTTGCAACCCATTGCTCGCCGCGGCGCGCGCGTGCGAGAACCACGTCTATCTGGTGAGCAGCACGTACACCGATCCTGCGAGCCACTGGATGATCTCGGGGATCTACGATCGGGAAGGCCAGGTGCTTTCGCAAGCCACGAATTGGGGCAGCGTCGCGGTCGCTGAAGTGGACCTGAACAAACGCCTCCTCTGGTCGAGCCTCGGCGATTTCCGGTCGGAGATTCCGCGCCACCGGCCGGTGTGGACGGGTGAAGCCGAGACGTCAAAGCGTTAAGCGGTCAACCCGTCGAATCGTTGGAGCGCTTCACCGGTTGAACGGTTCGACGGTTTAACGTTTCAACAAGCGATCCGGCATGGAAATCTGGGATATCCACTGCCATCTCTCCGGCGTGCCGGGAACCACACCCGAAGCGCGCCTCGGCAAGCTGCTCGAATACGCCGATCGCATGGGCATCGCCGTCGCTTCGCATGTCGCGTTGGGCGCCCTTGCCGAACGTGCTCGAATCGCCAGGGCGCGGTGATTCTGGCCGGCGCGGCGCCGGCCAATGCAGCCGAGGCGGCTGCTCTCCCCGAACTGAACCGCCGCGCATTCCTGAAGACCGCCCTCCGGGGACCTTCTCCCCCACTGGGGGAGAAGGACGGGATGAGGGTACGGTTCATGGAAGTGTCTGCCCAAAAATTCTTGCTGGCAATGCCCGCAGTGCCGATAGTCCCGCCATGGTCGCTCTCGCGAGGCTTTTTGAGCCATGAAGGTTCCACTGCCCGTTAACCCTCTGAAACACGCGCTGCTCGAGGGCAGATCACAGATCGGTCTGTGGTGCAGCCTGTGCAGCAACCTGGCGGCGGAGGTCATTGTCGGCGCCGGATTCGACTGGATCCTGCTCGACACGGAACATGCCCCGAACGATCTGATGCAGGTCGTCAGCCAGTTGCAGGCGATGACGGGCGGCGGCGCCGCGCCGGTCGTGCGGCCAGCGTGGAACGATCTGGTGCTCATCAAACGCATCCTGGACGCGGGCGCGCAGAGTCTGCTGGTGCCCTTGGTGCAAACGGCGGACGAAGCGCGCGCCGCCGTGGCGGCGACCCGATACCCGCCGCGCGGAGTGCGCGGCGTGGCCTCCATACACCGCGGGAATCGCTTTGCGCGCGTGAAGGATTATTTTCAGCGGGCGCACGAAGAGATTTGCGTGATCGTGCAAATCGAGACACGCGCCGCCCTGGAAAACATCGAGGCCATCGCCGCGGTCGAAGGGGTGGACGGACTGTTCATCGGTCCGAGTGATTTGTCAGCGTCGTTGGGACATCTGGGCGACGCGGCGCATCCCGAGGTGCGAGCCGCAATTGAGGCCGCAGGCCGCAGGATTCGCCATTCGGGTAAAGCCGCCGGCATCCTGGCGCCGGCCGAAGCCGACGCGCGTCACTGGCTGGCCAACGGGTTCAATCTGGTGGCTGTGGGCAGCGATTTGAATCTGCTGGCGCGCACCAGCGAAGCATTGGCGGCGAAGTTCAGGGGCTGAAGCCAACAACTCCGTTTGGCCGTCCTTGCGCAAACTCCGAAGAATTACCTAATGGTCACTGACATTTTACCGATACAAAACCCGGATAATTGGTTTGACTGCAACGGCGGCCTGGCCTAACACTATGTCTGGTTTGCACGGAAAAACTGACCGGGATACCGACATTATGAGAACCAGCAACCGAATCATTTTGGCCGCAGTGCTCGCATCGGTCATGAGTTTTGCCGGTTCGCCGGCAATGGCTTTGACCGAAAAGGAAACCGTCGGCATTGCCAAATCCATCAAAGAGGCGCCGACCGCGGAGCTTGCCGTGAAGGCGGCTGAAATCGTCGCCAAAGCAGCGAAGAAGGAACGGGAAGCAACGGCCGTGATGGTGGTTCGCGCGGCGATTGCCAGGAATGCCGCCAGTGCGGTGAGTGTTGTCAGTTCCGTCATCAAGGCGGCACCCGTCACGGCTCCGGCGGTGGCAGCCGCGGCCGCCAGGCTGGCGCCCGATCAGGTGGAAGCGATTGCCACGGCGGCGGCGTTGGCCGCGCCCGAGCTGGCGGACAAGATCGTGGCCGCGATCGTTGAAGTGAATCCGAAAGCCGAAGAGCGAGTCGCCAAAGCGGTGATGCTGGCCGTGCCCCAGGCGCAGGCGGGCATTCGCCAGCGAAAATCGGGCGGGTCTGAAGCCAACCATCTGGGCGAGACTTACAGCTCCTCGAACACCAAGATTGGCGGCGGCGGGTTTCCTATAGTGCCTCCTGTTCAGTCTTATGCTTCTCCGGGCGGGCGTCTTCCCTGATCGCCGAACTGATTTCAGCCGGTTGAAAGCCTGGTTCCGATGAGGAAGCAGGCTTTTCATTGCCTTGATTCGACCGAGGGGGATTAACTTCGGCAGCGCCCGATGCCGAAATGGGTTAAAACCATCATCGCCGTTTTGCTGCTGCCGTTTTGCATCGGCGCAACCCGGGCGCTGGTGAGGGTGTTGCGAGCCAGCGCCAGCGGGAGCGCCGACACCGTTTGGGTGGCATTGGTCGCGGGCGCGGCGTGCTGGCTTGTGATTTTTCTCCTGCTGCCCAAGCCGATGTGGGTTTACGTTTTCGGCCATGAATTGACCCATGCGCTTTGGACCTGGCTTTCGGGCGGGCGGGTCCGGAAGTTCAAGGCGACTTCCGAGGGCGGACATGTGGTGATCAGCAAAAGCAATTTTCTCATCACGCTGGCGCCTTATTTTTTCCCGCTCTACGTCGCGATCGTGGTCCTGGTCTTTATGGCGGGACACCTGATCTGGGGTTGGACAAGTTACCTCGTTTGGTTCCATTTGTTGATCGGCGCGGCGTATTCGTTTCACCTGACGCTGACCTGCCACACGCTGAGGACCCGCCAGTCTGACATCACGCAACAGGGCTATCTGTTTTCCGCGGTGATCATCTGGCTGGGGAACGTGGCGGTGCTGTTGCTGGGAGTGCCGCTGATCACCGCACGGGTAGGTTGGCTGACGGCGCTGGGCTGGTGTCTGGACTGCACCGGTGAGTTTTTGGAACGCCTGGGGCGGTGGTTGTAGATCGGGCGCGCGAACACGAAAAACAATCGGAATTCGC
>QHPW01000084.1:0-3326 GCA_003219675.1 Verrucomicrobiota bacterium | reverse complement strand
AGGCCATCGAGGAATTGATCAACAACCTGGTGCAAACCGGGAAAATCAAACCGGAAAACCGCGACCAGATCGCCGCGGTGGTCAAAAAACGCGAGACCTCCATGAGCACCGGCATCGGGTTCGGCATCGGAATTCCGCACGCCTCGACGGATTTGATTTACGAAGTGGTCGGCGCGTTTGGTCGCTCACAGACAGGCGTCAACTTCGACGCACTCGACAACCAGCCGGTCAGGCTGGTCATGCTGTTTCTGGTTCCCCAGGGCCAGTTCCAGAAACACCTCCACACGCTCGCCAACATCGCCAAGCTGCTCCATAAAACCGAATTTCGCCAATCGCTGGAAGAAGCGCCCGACGCCGAGACGATGTATCGCATCATCAGAGACCAGTCCGGCGCCGCCGCTGGAGCCGCCAGATAAACGCCATATCTTGCCCCTGATGCAAGCGACGTGGCGACTCGAATTCGCTTCCGACTCGTGATTCATCGATTTTGCCCGACGCGGACGCCTCGTCGTTGCTCATTCGTCCCTGCCCCGACCCGAAATTCGGCGATTACCAGTGCAACGCACTAATCGCGCTCGCAAAAAACCGGGAGAACCCGCGCGAGTTTGCAGTCAGGGTGCTGGCGAAGCTGGACGTGAGCGAGTGGTGCGAAAAAGTGGAGTTGGCGGGCGCCGGCTTCATCAATTTCCGACTGAAAACTTCGGCGTTGGCCCAGGCGTTGCAGTCCGCGATGCGCGCCGACCGTCCTTTTATTCAAAAGGAAAATCCGCAGCGCACCATCGTCATTGATTTCAGTTCGCCCAACGTCGCCAAGCCCATGCACGTCGGCCATATTCGCTCGACGATCCTCGGCGACTGTCTGGCGCGCACGCTGCGTTTGCTGGGCCATCGAGTCATCACCGACAATCATATCGGCGACTGGGGAACGCAGTTCGGCATGTTGCTCGTCGGCTGGAAGAAGTTGCTGGATCGGAACGCGCTCGAGACGGATCCGCTTGCGGAGATGGAGCGGATCTATAAAGCGGTTCAATCGAAATGCGACCCGGAAAAACCCGGCTACGATGCCGCCACGCACGAGGCCGCCCGGGCTGAACTGGTCAAACTCCAAAACGGAGACGCCGAAAATCTGGTTATTTGGACAGAAATGAAAAAGTTGTCGCAAAAACAGTTTGACGAAATCTATTCGCGCCTGGGCGTCAAATTCGACTGCACGCTCCCCGAAAGCTTTTACAATGACAAGGTCAAACAGGTTTACGAAGAGCTCACCGCCAAGGGGATCGCAGTCGAGAGTGAAGGCGCGCTCGTTGTCTTTCAGAACGAACCCACAGCCCCGGCGAACATCAAAGGGAGACCTTTCATCATTCGGAAACGAGACGGTGCCGCCAATTACGCCTCCACGGACTTGGCCGCTGTACTTTATCGAACAGAGGAACTAGCCAAAGAAGTTTATCCAAGGGACGACTTGACTGTGGAGGAAGTGCTTTACGTCGTCGATTCGCGCCAGCGAGATCATATCGATCATCTTTTTGCCACAGTTCACAAGTGGTTCACGGCAACGGGTCGCAATCCACCCCGGTTGCCTCAGGTGGATTTCGGGACCATCCTTGGCGAAAACAACAGGCCGCTGAAAACGCGGAGCGGCGAAAATGTCAGGCTTCGCGACCTGCTCGACGAGGCGGAAGAACGCGCGCTTAAGATCGTTTCGCAAAAAAATCCTGATCTACCGGAGGCGCAGCGGCGCGAGATTGCGCGGATCGTCGGCATCGGCGCCGTGAAATACGCGGACCTGCTGCCCAACCGGACCAGCGATTACGTGTTCAGTTGGGACAAGATGCTCGCGCTCGATGGGAACACCGCGCCCTATCTGCAATACGCCTATGTGCGAATCCGCAGCATTTTCCGAAAAGGCGGCGAGACCGTGGAGTCCGGAATACGGAACGCGGAATTGAAGTTGACCGCGCCGGAGGAGATCACATTGGCCAAACATTTATTGAACTTCGGCATCGTGCTTGAAGCGGTCGCCAAGGAATACCGTCCCAATTATCTTTGCAACTACCTTTACGAACTGGCCGGGAATTTCGCCCGGTTCTACGAAAATTGCCCGGTGTTGAAGGCCGACGAGCCGCAGCGAACCACGCGGCTGATTTTGTGTGATTTGACCGCTCGCGTGTTGAAGCAAGGCCTCGAAGTCCTCGGCATCGAGACAACGGAACAGATGTAACCCGGGCCGCGGTCTTTTGGTTTGTCCGGCGAACATGTTGGAGTCCAGCCTGTAGGCTGTTCCAGGCCCAACATGCTTAAAGCATGAACTCCAACACGTCACGTTCGCAGAAGAAAGTGCCCTGAAGCCCGCCGCCGGCCGCGTCTTTTTCCCCTTTATTACCGCCCGCGGCTGGGTTAAAACCCGGTTCATGAAACCCGACAACGCCGCGCCCGGTTACTACGTCTGGAGCGTGGACAACATCGTTTATGGCCCTGTCGATTTGCCCGAGTTGGTCAACTGGGTGCAGCAGGAATGGGTTACGGCCGACAGTTGGATTTTCCTCCAGGAGCAGGATCACTGGTTGAAGGCAGACCAAATCGAGCCGTTGAAGATGTTTTTTCAACCCCGATCCGCGCCGCGCCCGCCGTCGCTCACCCTGGGCGCCCCCGGCGGCGTTTCGATCACGCTCAAACTCGGCTCGCTGCGGCGCGTCAGGATACTCGCCGGATTAACCGATCAGCAACTCGAACGGTTTGTTGGTCTGATGGAACTGCACCCGGTGCGGCAGTGGACGGAAATCGTCAAGCAGGACAGTCCTGGCGACGCGATGTATCTCGTGCTCGAGGGGGAGGTGCGCGTGCGCATGATGATTGCGGGCAAGGAAACCATTCTGGTAACGTTGGCGCCCGGCGAATTTTTCGGCGAAGTCGCGCTCTTCGACCACGGGCCGCGTTCCGCCGACGTGGTCGCCAACAAGGACGGTCTGCTTCTGAAGATTTCCGCGAGTGCGTTCCAAAAGCTCGCCACGGAAGCGCCTGATCTGGCCGCTCCTTTTTTGTTTGCGGTTGCGCAAACTCTGGTTGCCCGCATTCGCGCCGACAACAAACGCTATCGCGACTCCATCGCCTTTGCCCGCACGGTTCAACAGTAGGCTGCCCAAAGATCGGGATCGCATCGTGGTCATTTGCCTGGTGGGGCGAGACTCCGTCGAGCCCGAACTAACCAATCATCGAAGATCAGGGCTCGACGGAGCCTCGCCGTACCGTTCACAGGAAGCGGGCGGCCCAACGCGAATCCCGGGAAAATCAGGATGTCATCCATCCGGCCAGGGCGCGGTAGAGCG
>QHPW01000359.1 GCA_003219675.1 Verrucomicrobiota bacterium | reverse complement strand
TTTTTTTGCCCAAGGACTGGACCCACAAAGACCTCGGCGCCGGCACGATGCACTGGTATTGGAGCCTGGTCGCCCTGGTGCTGGCGGTGCTCTTGATCGGCCTGGTGGGCAGCCTGGCGCGTTACTATTTTGGCAAGAAACTGATTCAGTGGGTGGATCTGGCCCTGCTCCGTGTTCCCTTGCTCAACAAAATCTACAGCACCATCAAGCAGGTCAACCAGGTGTTTTCGCCGAGCAGCAAATCCTCCTTTAAACAGGTGGTGCTGGTCGAATTCCCGCGCGCCGGCCAATACTCCGTCGGCTTCGTCACCGGCGAAGATCACAGGGAAGTGCAGCAGAAAACCAAGGAACACGTGCTCAGCGTTTTTGTGCCAACCACCCCCAATCCGACCAGCGGTTTTCTCGTGCTGGTGCCGGAACAGGAAATCACCCGACTCGACATGTCCGTGGCCGACGGCATCAAATTCATCATCAGCCTCGGCGCGATCGCCCCGGAGTTTTCGCCGGCGAAACGGTGAGACACAAAACCACGAATGAACACGAATACACACGAATTCCTGGCCTTGTCCGCAGGACGACCGGGGCGCTTCTGGGACGGCTGGAAACAAGTCATTTCATTCGTGTCCATTCGTGTCCATTCGTGGTTCAACTCCGTTTCCAGATGGTCGAACGCGCTCAAGGCCTGATTCTTCGCACCCGCCTGCTGAGCGAAACCAGCCTCATCGCCCACTGGCTGACGCCGGATTTTGGTCGCATCGCCACCGTCGCCAAAGGCGCGCGCCGGCCCAACTCCCCTTTTCGCGGCAAACTCGACCTTTTTTACCTGGCCGACCTCAGCTTCTCGCGCAGCCGCCGCTCCGAATTGCACACATTGCGCGAAGTCGTCCTGCGCGAAACGCACGCGGGTTTGCGTGAAGAGCTTGCTTGTCTTCAGCAAGCCAGTTATTGCGCCGCGCTCATCGAACAAACCACGGAGACCGACACGCCGTTGCCGGCCATTTACAAATTGTTGACCGACCTGCTCGGCCAGCTGCCGCAACAGCCGCCACAGCCGCAAACCATTTTCGCCTTCGAACTCAAGTTGCTGAACGAACTTGGCCTGAAGCCGGATTCGGCGAAAAGCAAATTCACCGCAGGCGCGAAACAAATCGTGAGCGCTCTTTCAACAAGCGACTGGCCCTCGGTGTCGCAGCTGAGGTTAAGCGAGGCGCAAATGACCGAACTGCGGCAGTTCCTGCACGGGTTTTTGATTTTTCATCTGGGAAGGATTCCGAAAGGCAGAAACCACGCGCTTTCGTCAGCTGCGGAGTAGCGAAAAACCGTCCACGGCGCGAGCCGTGGGAAAATCGTTCCACGCAAAATGCGCCAACATCAGTTGGTCCTGCTCCGCAGCTATTTCACACCGCGGCCATAGCTTTTTCTTCCGGCTCCACCCATTTCCCATGCTCGCGAACCAGATCCACGAGGCGGTCCACAGCTTCGGCTTCGGGGATGTTGAATTTCACCGCGGTTTTGCCGACGTACAGATTGATTTTGCCCGGCGCGCCGCCCACGTAACCGAAATCCGCGTCCGCCATTTCGCCGGGGCCGTTCACGATGCAGCCCATGACGGCAATCTTTACCCCTTTAAGATGCTGCGTGCGTTCCTTGATCCGCGCGGTGACGGTCTGGAGATTGAATAGAGTGCGCCCGCACGACGGACACGCGACGTAATCGGTCTTGAAACTCCGACAACCCGCCGCCTGCAGAATGTTGTAAGCCAGCCGCAACGACTGACCCGCGCCCGGCTCCCCGCGCACCAGGATTGCGTCACCGATGCCATCGGCAAGCAACGAACCGATAACGACGGATGCGCGAAGCAAAGCAATCTTCGGCTCAAGCGACCAGACGTTCCCCTCACCCGGCTTCGCCACCCTCTCCCCATCGGATGGGGAGAGGGACGGGGTGAGGGGTGACGCTACCTCAATTCCAAGGTTCAAACAATCCTTGAGAAGAATCGGGTTGCTCCGCCCGAGTCGTTTCAACCGCGCGGCCAACAAACGGAACGCGGCAATGGGAGGCAGTGACAAGCCATCCTTCACGGTGACGAGCTGCGTGTCGCAGTTGATTTCGAAATCCTGGGTCGGGTCAAGTTCGGCAACCTCGAGGTCTTCGTAAATCGCCTCCGGCTTCACGTCGTCTTTCGGGCGAATCTTCGGCGCGACCTTTTCCCACGTCGCGCGCGTGACCACGACACGCACGGTCTGTTCGCCGCCGCATTTCACGCCGTCGGCCAGCTCGATTTCCGGGGTTTGCCGCCGTTCGTAGCGGAAGGGATCGAAGGGGAACGAATTTTGGCAGGGCGGTCTGTCCTCAGCCCGCCGCCACGGCGCGGTGAGGACACCGCGCCCTACCGTCAACAAAGGAATCTGCGCCAGCAAATCGTTGCAGACTTCGATTTCGCGCGGCGAATCTTCGGTGAGCGAAACGCGGATGGTGTCGCCGAGCCCATCGCAGAGCAGCGAGCCGATTCCGATGGCGCTCTTGATGCGGCCATCCTCGCCTTCACCCGCCTCGGTCACGCCGAGATGAATCGGGTAAGTCCAGTCCGGGCCCTCCTGTTCGAGCCGGGCGACGAGCAAACGGTAACACTCGATCATCACCTTCGGATTGCTCGACTTCATCGAGAACTTGAAATTGTGGAAATCGTGCTTGCGGCAGATGCGGGCGAACTCCAGCGCGCTCTCGACCATGCCCAGCGGCGTGTCGCCGTAACGGTTCATGATACGGTCGCTGAGCGAGCCGTGGTTGGTGCCGATGCGGAGCGCGCGCTTCAGGCGGATACACTCGATCACCAGGGGCGTAAACGCGTCTTCGATGCGTTTCAACTCGGCGGCGTATTCCGCGTCGGTATATTCCTTGACGGCAAACTTCTTTTTAT
>QHPW01000080.1:20122-21876 GCA_003219675.1 Verrucomicrobiota bacterium | reverse complement strand
AGTGCGCGTCTCCAATTGCGCGACATCCGGGGTTTTCTGGGCAAAGATAACCGCGAACTCTTCAATCGAGTATCGGATGGGTTTGTCCGCCACTTTGGTGACCGCTTCCAGCACATCAGCGAGCCGCACATTTTTAAGCGGTGGATTGATCCGCACGATGACGCTGTTCATGTCGAGCGGCTCGGGAGCCGGCGCCGGAATCGGCAGCTGCGTGGTCGGATCAATCACGCTTTGCTGCGAGGGCGCGGTCACGTTCGGGTTGATCAGGAAGTTGATTCCTTCCTTGTCCGGGTCGCGCCGGGTGGCTTCTTCGGAGAGGAAAGTCAAAACCTGAGGCAAAGGCACGCCGTCAAAAAGGGCTTCGCTCAAAACGATTCGGTGCAGCTTGTTCTGGATCGTCTGTCGTCCCGGGCCGGTGTGCACCAGATTGGTCGTGGCAAACGGATTGGGCTGCGGCAGAGTTTCGGGCTGAATCGCCGGCAACCACGCATTCTCCACCTCGACCGCCTTGTTTTTCACGGAGATTTCGCGTTTGCGGGCGCCCTGGGCGTAGCGGCCCTCCTCGATCAGCGTCAGATAATAGAAAGCCATTTGATTTTCGGAGTCCTGCCTGATCGCTTGTTTCAATTTGGTTTCGGCCTCTTCCATCCGGCCCATTTCGTAAAGCACTTTGCCGTCCTGCACCAGGGTCGCCGTGTTGATCTTTTGCTTCTGGACCTCGGGGATCATGGCCTGGACTTCCTTGCTGGGCACGCGCCCTTCCAAGGCCCTGAGCGCTTTGTCGTTTTCCTGTTTGAATCGCAAAGCCGCCTCATTTTTGGGGTCGACTGCCAAAGCCCGTTTGACATGGAGATCGGCTTCGGCAAAACGGCCGCGATGCTGCGCCTGTTTCGCCAGCGCCAGGCGCACCGTGGCCAGTCCGGAAATCGTTTCCTGGGTTTCCAGATCGATGCCGACACCGACGCGCTCGACCAGTTTGTGGGCTTCCTCGTAAATCCGGGCCGCCCCCGCCAGATCGGCCTTGTTCTGCGCGGCCTTTGCTTCAGCGAGCGTTTTTTGAAGCATGATGATGTCCGCCTGTCGCCGGACCGCCACATCCGTCGCCGTATCGGCTGCGGAGGGTTGAGCCACTAATGACGTGGACGAAGCGGCGAGAAGTAGAAGACTGAGGTAATGGGCTGCTTTCATCATGATGGTTCCCGGTTTGAAATAAAAAGCATACGATCCAGTTTCCAACATCCGTTCAAGGTGCCGGTGTGTACGTCACCGTCGTTCGTTTGGTGTTTGATGCGGCGGCCACTGTAACGTTTGTCTCCGTTATGGCAACGATTTTGTTGGTATCACCGGCTAAAACGAGCGAGTCGCCCAGGCGTTTTTGCAGGAACGTCAGGTTGTTCTCGGGGGGGTATTTCAAATCCACCATATACCCGGCCACGCTGATGTAGGGCTTGTCTTTCATCACCACCACCTGTTCCTTGTCCTCGATCAATTCCAGCGTAAATTCTGTCGGATTATCTTTTGGCTTCATGTCCTTCAGCACAAAAACAGGGGTCTTGGTTCCTGGAGAGGTGACCGAGAGTGTGATGGGGATCCGTTTGCCGGGTGATTTTTCCGCTTCACGCGTGACTTTGAAGCGATATTGAACGGCGTCACCTGATCCGGCCACGCCCTCATATTCGATTTTGAGCAGCAGTGGAACGATCCGGGTGATGGTGAGAGCGCCGGGGCCGATCTCGCGGCCGGTGCGGAGTGGA
>QHPW01000080.1:0-20095 GCA_003219675.1 Verrucomicrobiota bacterium | reverse complement strand
CCGGGTTGAACAGATTATGCTCGCCGACGAGGTGGAGACTGGCGGGTTTCTGCAGTCGTTGAAGGGCCATCTCGTTGGTGGAAAGGTCCACCAGTTTGAGTTCCTTGGGCTTGGTCGCGGTAATACCGCTTTCAATCTCCTCCAGTGCGCGCTTCTCAGTGTCCACGGAAGTCAACAGCAATAATGCAGCTACCGCCAATCCGAGCAACACGACGCTAAGGATCACCTTTTCGTAGTTATGCTTCAGAAACTCCATGTGAACCCGTTTTATTTTGCGGACTTGGACCTGGCTCGCTCGATCAGCCTGACGGCTTCCACGTACATGGTGACCTTGAACGGTCGCTCATCCAGAATCGTTTCCGGCCCTCGGCGCACGGGCGCGGCCACCGCGCCGGGAGTCGGTCCTGGTGTGAGGGCGGGCGGAGGGGCGTAACGACTCCCTGGCCCAAGCCCAGGCTGGCCATAGCGGCCCCCGCCCCCAAACGGACCATAGCGACCCCCAGGACCCATGCCACCATAACGCTGGCGCATCACGTCTCCAGGAGACAACTGAGAAGGGGGCGGCGCGTAGGTTGGGTAAGGGAGGTAAGAGGGCGCGCCCTCAGGGGTGAAAGCCGCCGTCAGGACGTTGGTTTGCACGTCAATGTTTCTGACAATAAAACAATTTGAAGAGCGGTAAAACCCCTCCAACACGGCCGCCATTTCCGCGGTGAACCCCTGGAACTGAATCTCGTAAGGCGCCAGCACCGCGCCTGTCACCGCGTTGGTGGTCGCCTTCTTGCCCAGCAAATAATCGGTCGCCGAATCATCCTCCTTGGCCACCGGCATGCGCCGCAGACCGGTCAATGCGTGGACGCGCGCGTCAAAAAGGACGTCGCAGATGGCTTTGATTTCCGCCACTTGCGTGGCCAGAGGCACGAGTGTTTCCGGCACAAAGACGACCGAGCTGCGTTGCGGCTTGAAGGTGAAGTCGTACTTGGCTGCGGGCGAGTTGGGCAAACTCACTCCCGCCTTCTCGGCATCACGCACCATCTCGGAGATGGCGGTCTCGAGAAGGTTCTTGAACGTGGCGCTGTCCACATTGGTGAGATCCGTCACCGGCACGAAGAACCTCCGGCATTCCTGCAAAAATTCGCCCACCTTTTTCTGTTCTTTTCTGGCGCTCTCGATGTTTTCCTGGTTCGGATACGGGTCGCTCGTCGCCAGCCTCTTCAGCTCCTGTGTTTGGGTGCTCAAGTCCGCGCCGACTTCGTCCGCCCCCTGTTTATTGGTGAGAAGGAAAAAAACCGCAAAACCGAGCAGACCCAGCGCAATCACGCCGCCGCCGACCAGGAAAAGATTTTTCTTCAACCAGTTCATGTCAGAGCTTCATCGGATGCGTCAATTTCAACGTGACACCGAAGCTGAACGTGACCGAATTCGTTTCGTCCACCTGTTCAATCGGGCCCGAGAGTTTGGTCTCCTTGGGATCAAAATAATTGGTGCTGTGTTGCAGTTGATGCTCGACCGCGTAGGCCAGGTCATCGTTGGCTGTCGGGGAATATCTCTTCAAATTCAGACCCCGGCATTTGACAGTGACGACCGAGATTTCGTTGGTTGAGGCCGGGGTCGCAGTCTTGGCGGCGGTGGTTGTCGCCTGTTCCCCTTCCGAGGGCGGAGGGGCTCCCCTCGGGATCAGCCCGTACCGCTCCATCATGAGCCGGTTATAATAAAACGGCATGGGTCTCTCCTCCTCGGCTTCCGCCGTGGGCACCGCGGTCAAACCCGGAGTCGCCGAAGTAAAGCTTTCGATCCACACGCCGTTCTCGACGCCCATCGCCTGTTTGCGCACGGCTTCGGCTTGCATCAACAAGCTGCGCAACTCGGTCAATACGTCCGCCCAGAGGAACCGCTGTCCCATCCACTCGGTCAACTGGCCGCCCTCCTGCTTGAGCCTGGTCAGTTTGTTCACCTCCGCCTGGAGTTCGGTCTCCTTGTCTTTCAGCGGCTTGACCTGCGCGGTGATCTTGTCGAGCGCGGCGCGTTTGATGTCGCCAATCTTCGCGTAAAAAAAGCCGTAGGCCAGAACGCCCGCGATCAGGCTGAAGGTGGTGGCGATGAAATACGGTTTCTTCTGATTGAACTGCTGCCGTTTGAGCGAACTCTTCGGCATCAGGTTCATTTCCACCGGGCACTGGGCCACGTTGCGCAACCCCAGGCCCACCACCTCTCCGAACGAGTGGGCGACTTTGGCCAGTTCCTCCAGGTCGATGGAAGGGTCGATCTGGATATTGCGGAACGGGTTGAAATATTCGACCGGCAGGTTCAACTTTTCTGCGAAGAATTGCGCCGTGTACGGCATGATCGAGGCGCCCCCGGCCAGGAACAATCGCTGCGGCGCAGATCCTCCCTGCTGTCCGCGATAAAACTGAATCGTTTGGTTGACCTGAATGTGCAGACGCGTCATGACCTGACGCGCAATTTTTGAGATCGCCGCCTGCTGCGGATTGTCCGGTTCTTCGTATGCGCCGCCCAGGCTTACGAACCCCTGCTCGATCTTCAGCCGCTCCGCCTCGGCGAACTTGAGCTTGGACTCGGCCGCGAAATCCTGAGTGATGGAGTTGGCGCCGATGTTGATGCTGCGCGAATAGACTTTGCCCTTTTCGAAAAACAGCAGGTTGCTGGTCTTCGCGCCCACGTCGAGCAACATCGTCGATCCGTCCAGGTCGCCGTAATTGTAGCGAAACGCGTTGCAGAGGGCCGCGGGTGAAACATCCACCAGTTGCACCCGCAACCCGGCCGCTTCCGCCGTGCGAAAGAGCCCCTCGACGACGTCCGCCTTGATGGCCACCAGCAGGACTTCCAACTCGCCCGTGGGCGTGGTTCCCAGGATCTGATAATCCCACACGACTTCTTCCAGCGGGAACGGCACGTTTTGTTGCGCTTCGTATTGGATGATCTGGGTCACTTTGGAGGTGTCCACCGGAGGCAGCTTGACGAACTTGGAAAAAACGTGAAAACCGGGGGCGCAAACGTTGATGTTCCTGGAGCCAAACGGCTTTTCCGCGAACAGTTCCTGTATGGCCTTTAGAATCACCCGTTCGCGCGCCGCGTCCTGGGATCCTTCGAACCCCAGGGACTTCAGACCGAATTGTTTCAGACGGAGCGTGCCGGACTCGTTCGGCTCGAACTCGGCGATCTTGAGACTGCCCGCCCCGAAATCCAGGCACAAAAATGACTTGGTGTTCAGCATTTAATCTTTAACAGCCGTTCTCCGGCAAAACGATCCGCTACAGGCAAACCCAAAGTCGAACGCGAACGTGAAAGTCTTTGCTGGTTACTGAAAATCCAAACCCCGGTCAAACATAAAAAGTTGAACCACTCTCTAATTTATGCTCTGGTTTTCTTCGCTCAATCCAAAACTTTCCCGCGAAAGTAGGCGATGGTTTTTTCCAACCCCGCCGCCAAGATGACTTTCGGCTCCCAGCCCAACAGCTTCTTCGCCCGGGTAATGTCCGGCTTGCGCTGTTTCGGATCGTCCTGCGGCAGCGGTTTGAAAACAATCCTGCTGCGCGAACCGGTGACGCGAATGATTTCCCGCGCAAACTCCAGCACCGTCATCTCGCGCGGATTGCCGATGTTCACCGGTTGGTTCGTGTCGCTCATCATCAACCGGTAAATGCCCTCGATGAGATCGGAGCAGTAACAAAAGCTGCGCGTCTGGGAGCCGTCCCCGAATACCGTGAGGGGCCGGTGTTGAAGCGCCTGACTGATGAACGCCGGCACCACACGCCCGTCGTTCAAGCGCATCCGCGGACCATACGTATTGAAAATGCGCACAATCCGCGTGTCGATGCCATGCTCGCGATGGTAAGCCATGGTGATAGCTTCGGCGAAACGCTTGGCCTCATCGTAACAGCCTCGGGGACCGATCGGGTTCACGTTGCCCCAGTAGTCCTCGCTCTGCGGATGGACCAGTGGATCGCCATAGATTTCTGAGGTAGAAGCTAGCAAGAATCGCGCCCGTTTGTGCTTCGCCAGGCCCAGCGCCTTGTGAGTCCCGAGTGAACCCACTTTCAACGTCTGGATCGGCAGTTCCAGGTAATCAATCGGGCTGGCAGGCGACGCAAAATGCCAGACGTAATCGACCGAACCGCCAAGGAAAATGAACTCCGTGACGTCCTGATGAATGAATCGCAGATGCCGCTTGCCGGCCAGGTGCGCGACGTTATCGGCGCTGCCGGTGACCAGGTTATCCAGGATAACAACTCTGTGTCCCCGTTCCAGCAGCAATTCCACCAGGTGCGACCCAAGAAACCCGGCTCCAGCGGTCACCACTGAGGTTGGCTGATCCTGCCTGGATTTGTTGTTTTTCGCGGCGGCCATAGCATTAAGAATACAGGACTACCAGAGCTTTTAATAGTTCTCAAAGGAAATGGTCGGAAATCGAAATGAGCGCGTCCTTTCTCCTGCCCTCTGCGAAAGTCGGGCTAGTGGCAGAGAACTCCCGGTGTCTTGCGTGCGTCGGATCAACCGGATTTGCTCGTTCCTTTGCGGCAAGCGGATTCTTATTTGGCGCCCGTTCCGAGCAGGACCACGGGAATCGTCCGAAAGAGAATCTTGAAGTCAAGCCACAACGACCAGTTGTCGATGTATTCCAGGTCCAGTCGCACCCAGTCGCGGAAGTCCTTTACATTGTTCCGCCCACTCACCTGCCAGAGACAGGTGATGCCGGGTTTGACGCTGAGCCGCCTGCGATGCGCCAGGTCGTCGAACCGCCTGACCTCATCCAACGGCAGCGGCCTGGGGCCAACCAGGCTCATCTCGCCGCGAAGCACGTTCACCAACTGCGGAAACTCGTCGAAGCTGTATTTGCGGATAAACCGGCCAATGCCAGTCACGCGGGGGTCATGGGTCAGCTTGAAAACCGGTCCGGACATCTCGTTCAACACTTCCAACTCATGCTTGCGTTGGTCCGCGTCCGTCACCATCGATCGAAACTTGAGCATCGTGAACGGTTTCCCGTTCAAGCCGGCGCGTCGTTGACGAAACAGGATCGGCCCGGGCGAGGTGGACCTGATCAGCAGGGCGACGATCAGCGTGAGCGGCGAGGAAAGAGCGATCAGAACGGAGGCGCCTGCGACGTCCAGCACCTGTTTGGCAAAGCTTTGCCAGGAAGCCTCGGGCGTGGAGCGGAACACGAGCATGGGACGGCCCTCAAAATCGTCGAGCGCCGTCTGGGAGATTTGCGTCTTGAAAAAGTCGGCCAGCAACCAGACTTCCACCCCTTCCAATTCGCACGCCTGGATGACTTTCTCCACCTGACCGAACAGTGTGTGCTTGGCGCACAACACCACGCCGTTGGCTGAATGTTCGTGCAACAAATCCACCAACCGCTCCACCGGCGTATCGTCCAGGTTCACCTCGGCCAGAATCTCAACACCGTCGCGGGACTGGGCGTTTAACCTGGCACGCAACGGACTCGTGTCCTCGGTCGCGCCCGCCAACAACAGTCGCCTCTTCAACTGGTCCTGACCGAATTTGCGTTGAACCCAATGTCGGATCAGTTCTTCCTTGAACAGCACCAGGAAAAAACTGATGCCGCCAAAGAGGACGATGACGCCACGGGCGGGTTGTTCGCGGGCAAGGAATGACACCAGAATCACAAGGATCGTCGCCCAGGCAGAGGCCCAGAACAGTCGCCAGACCGTCTGACGGCGCGACGTAAGCAACGGTCGGTCATAAAACCCCTGGAATTCCAACAATAGCGGGGCGATGGGCAGGATCACGAGCAACCACCGATACGTTTCAAACGGTTGGATCTCCGGCCGCTCCCAAAAAAACAAAAACTGCCAATGCGCCCGCATGGCATGCGCGAGCCAAAACCCCAGCGCAAATAATCCCATGTCCACCAGTTGGTGGACACGCGTTCGGACCTGTCGTTGCCGACGCAGCATGGATTCACCGATTAGGCAGCAAAAGGCAGGCTTCGTAAATCCTGAAAAGGATCGCCGGCAAACGATTAAACTGCGAAAAGCACATTCAGGGTGTTGTAGCTGTTAACGACGCCGTTCTTGCGTCAGACGGGCCGGTCGTCAGTTGGAATTCGGGCACCGCCGCCCCAATGAACTGCTTCATCCGCCGGAAAGTCGCCTCTTCCTGCCCAGGCACACAGATCGCCAGGCAACTGACGTAGGCCCAACGTTGCGACGTTCCAGTCCGGATCAAGTCGCGCGCCATCCACCACATTCGCTGAAGGTGGTCGGCCGTCAATTCATGGTCCGCCACAAACCAATAAACATAAAGCGACCGCACGACCGTCTTGTCCGCCGTGCCGGCCTTCCGAACTCCGGTGGCCGTTAACTTCATGACCGGCAAATCATAGGAATGCGGGCGCTCCACGGGAATTGTCGTCATTTCAGACTGGTCGATCCTCCATCCTTGTCCGGTCAAACAGTACTGCGGCTGGTGAATGCTGGTGCGGTCTGTCCCCATCAGAACGACGCTGACCATCGTCTCGAATCCGTCGGGCGCCTTGTAAACCCGGCGGCCATAAGTCGTATCTTTGGGCAACCACCCCAGTTCCAGCGTCGTCACCGGCACCGGCTCCGATGAGTAATTCAACACCTGTTCGGGCAGATAGACGCTGTTCGTTCCCACCACTTTTCCTTCGGGATCGTAAATGGGCCGCGGCACAACTTTCAGCCCCGCAAGCCCCAGACCAGAATGCTGCAAGAGCGGCGATTCATACCGGCCTCGCCTCCAACAGCGGGACGGCGCGCGACGCGCCCTTGCCCAGCCAATGTCCCAGCGCCAGCAAGCCGACAATCGGCGGCACGTAGGGCAGCAGGCTGAACCAGGTGCTTTCGTGCAAGGAATTGCCCGCGGCCTGTCCGAAAGTTTCGGCGGCGACAATGATGCCGGCCAGGCGAACGACATTGCCTGCCACCGCCAGGGGAAACGCCGACGCCATTATGACCAAACGCTGCCAGTTTTTTTTGAATTCGATGAACCCGTAGATCGTCGCCAGGGCGAAAATCGCCGTCAGACTTCGGAGTCCGCTGCAGGCTGCCGCCACTTCATATTGATACCTGCCCGTGGGCTCCCAGATGCTGGTTCCATTTTGAGCAACGTCGATACCCAGGACTGTTTGCGCCAGACCCACTGTGATCCAGGTGGCCAGCAGGCGCAAAGGAAAGGCGATCTTCTCCGACAAGGTCGCCATCGGCACGCAGAAGAGGAAAAGGAAGTGCGGAAAAAACGTTGCTTTGAGCCAGCGCGCCCCCCAAACCAGTCCGGTCAGGCCGTAGAGCCCGGCAAAAAAGGCGACGATTGACACACGCGTCTGCTGCACGATGTAGCCCAGAATGTGGACCAGCAATGCGAACACGAGCAGCACCGAAGCAGGCCACCAGGTCTGTTTTGGCAGATCCATCAATGCCCGTCGGTTCCACCAGAGCAATCCCATCACGACGAACGGAACAAACCACGCATACGCTTCATCGGCGCTCAAGATTCTTTTGAACGCCTCCCACGCGCCGGCGTCATCCAGACCACGCGTGTTGACCCAGAGCCACCAGCCAAAGAGCGACGGCGTATCGACGTAACCGAAAGTGGAATTGCCGAGAAAGTGGAAGAAGATCACCCACACGATAAACAAACTGAAAAACAGCGGCTTGTCCGGCATCGCGCGCCAGAAGCCGGTTGCTTCCTCGATCCATCCCGCGGGCCTGCCTGGTGTTGAGAGCGCTTCTGCCATAACAATTGATTCAGTCAAATCAGACACCTTTTCCCGGCGTCTGCTCAATGAAAATCCGCGCCCCGAGTTTGGTAGCTGCTACCGTAGCGCTGCATTGTAGGCCGCCAACAACCGCTCGACCGATCTTTCCCAGTTCAGTTGCGTCCGGATTCGCTCTGCGCCCAATTGCCCCATCCGCTCGCGCCCGAGCGGATTGTCAAGCAATTGAGCGACAACTTCAGCCAGTTTTTCCGCCGAATTCTCGGTCACATAGACCGCAGCCTCCGCCGCCGACGCCCTCCCCTCTTTCAGGTCGAACATCACCTGCGGTTTCGCGAACAGCATATACTCCAGCACCTTGTTCATGGTGCAGTGGTCGTTGTAGGGATTCTTCGGGTCGCTGGACACGCCCAGGTCCATGGTCCGAAGCGCCGTAAACAGAAATTCATTCGACACGCGGCCCGGCATTTCCACATAATCGCTCAATCCCAGTTCCTCACGCTGCTGCAAAAGCCGCTCGTATTCCGGCCCGGTTCCCATCAACAGGAATTGGATGTCCCGCCGCCCCAGCCGATGCACCAGATGCGCCGCCGCGTTCACAATGTAATTCACCCCGTCGGCGTTCCCCATGACACCGACGTAGCCCACGAGGTATTTTCTCCCCTTTTTCAGGGTGTTGTCCGGTGGCACATCCGTGTTCGGAATCTTCGGCGCGGTGCGCACCACAAAGACTTGTCCCGCAGGTTTCCGGCCGCGGCGCAACGCGACGGAACGCACAGACTCATTCGTGGCCAATACCACGTCGGCACAAGCGTAGGTCAATCGCTCTGCAAGACGGACCGCCCAATAAAACAAACCGCGTCGGCCGAATTTTGCCTCGAACATTTCCGGCCAGAGATCGTGCACGTCATAAATCACACAAACGCCAAACAGCCTGAACGGCCAGGCGACCAGGAACAGCAGATCCGGCGGGTTGCACAGGTGAATGATCCTGAAGCGATGCCGCCGCCATGCTCTCCATGCCAATCGTGTTTCCCCCCAAAGCGCGCAAGCATACTCGCGAACAAACCCGATCAACCCGCCCGCTTCCCCGCCGAGCCAGTGCCGGTAAATCTGAATTCCTTCCAGCGTTTCCTCCGCTTGCGTGTAGCCGCGCATCTGCGGACAAATCACCGCCACTTCGTAACCCGCGTCGCGCAGAGCGCACGATTCCTGCCACACCCGGCGGTCAAGCGGCACCGGCAGATTTTCGACGAGGATGAGGACCGCGGGTTTGCTCATTTACGATTTGCGAATCGGCGATTTAGCCACGCGACATAAAAAACGCCGGCACGTCCATCGTAAATCGTAAATCGTAAATTCTGTCACCAGCAAAACCCCTCATATTTCCCCGGCAAACTGCGCAACTCCGGCCAACCATTGACATCAAGAAGATAATGGTTCGGCGTGATTACTTTGGCCAACTCGGCGATGGTCGCACAGCGCTGCGCGGCGATGATCAACCCTCCTTGTCCGATGGCCAGCGCCAGGTCGTCGTGAAGCAGCGACGCCAGGTGCGGCATCCTGCTGTCGATGTCTCGCTTATTGCTGCCGACGAGTTTCACCAGGTTGAGCTGCGGATCGTAAATCCGCAGTCGGTAGCCACGGCCGATGAGATTCTGAGCCACCTCCACCATCGCGCTCTCCCGCAAATCGTCGGTGTTTGACTTGAACGACAGGCCCAGAATAACCACGTCGCTTTGTTTCGCGCGCTCGATCCACTGCAACAAACTCCGCAAATGCTGCTCGTTGCTCGCCAGCAGATGCTCCAGCAACGGCAGTGCCGCTCCTCGTTGGCGGCTCAATTGATTCAACGCCCGCAGGTCTTTCGGCAGACACGATCCGCCGAACGGATTGCCCGGGCGCAGATAAGACGGCGAAAGGTTTAACTTCGTGTCGGCGCAAAGCAGCGCCATCACCGTCCCCGAATCGATGTTGAGTAGTTTGCCCAGCCGCCCGATTTCATTGGCGAAGGCGATTTTCGTCGCATGAAACGCGTTGCAGGCATACTTCACCATCTCCGCCGTCGGCCAGTTCACGACCGACGCGCCGGCGCCGAACAACTCCATGAGTTCTGCTGAAGGAGGCTGCCCGTCACGCGTCCCCACCAGAGCGAGCGACGGATCGAGGAAATCCTGCACCGCCGTCCCCTCCCGTAGAAATTCCGGATAGTAAAAAACCTTCAACCGCCCGGCGGCGACCAGATCCGCCAGCAACTCATCCACCAACTGCTGCGTGCTGCCGGGCAGCATTGTGCTGCGGAAAATCAACGCGTGCGACCCGGGCCGCGGGCGCAGCGCTTCGGCGATCTGCCCGGTGACCTGCCGAACGAAGCGTAAATCGATCGCACCGGAAACCGCCGACGGCGTGCCCACGCAAATCAACGAGGCCTCGGACCCGGACACCGCTGCGGCGGTATCGGTCGTCGCTCGCAACCGGCCGAGTTGCTTCGCCTGCTTCAACAGATCCTCCAGGCCCGGTTCAGCCATCGGCGGTTCACCGCGGTTGACGGTTTCGACCTTTTGCGCCGAGACGTCCACGCCGATCACGTGGTGACCTTGCTGGGTCAGGCAACCCGCCGTCACGGCGCCGGTGTAGCCAAGGCCGAAAATGCTGAGTTTCATGAGCCACCGCAGGCTAGAAACGTCGTGCGGAAAACGCAAGGCTTATGGCCGCGAGCCGTTAATTTCAAATAGGGCGACCACTCGATTTTACGGAACGCCGGCGCCACCGTGCCGCCATATTCCGCCCCCGGCTCCCGCAGCGCCGCGCTCGCCAAAGGCCGGTTGTTCCCTTCAATTACAGGACGCACTTCCGCCCAGTCCCCGCCCACCTCGATTTCAATGCAAACACCCGCGCGGCTGATTCGGAATTTGCGTTCCGCGAGTTTATCGAGCCGCGCGCCGGGGGCGAACTGCCAGCGCACACAGAATTCGTCGCCGCCCGCCGCGGCGCGAGGGTGGAAAGCGTCGTCCACCTGCCAGCCTTCATCGCGGCTCAATGGAATCAAGGTTCGTTTCAGCAGCCCCGACGGCAGCGACACTTCGCCCGACAAACTCGTGTCCGCGCCGGGTTTCAGATCCGGGTCGGAATGATGCGCCGACCACAAAAACGGTCCCAGTCTTTCAGGAAAATCCGATCCAACCGGATGCGGACCGTTGTGAGCCTGCCACGATGCCAGATAGGTCCGCAATCCACGGTCCACATAATAAGCTCCGGTGCCGGGGTCAATCACGATGGCCACGTCCCGAAACCAGATCGAAAGGTGCAGCGCGTCCAAATGCCCGTGCGCTGCGGTCGAGAGATAACCGAGCGGCGAGACATCCCAGCGCAAGGTCCAGTTCTCCGAGCGGCTGATGGCGAACCCGCTTTCGGAATAAATCTGCCAGCCGGCTCGCACTCCCGCGCCGTTCGCCACGGGAGCGAATCGTGGACCGGGGGCCTGGAGTCCACCACTTTTTATCTGCCCCCACCAGTAGTGAATCGCCGGGCTGCTGGCCGGGTAGCGAAACCAGTCGCACCACTCGGCCGCGGCATTCTTTCCGTCTAAAAAGAACGGGGTCACAAACGCGTTGTCCGAATCGCCATAATCCCACGCCTCGCCATCTCCCTGGACGTTCACAAAAAAATTCGCGGCGTTGCGGAGTCGCTCCTCGACCTGGGGTGAAATCGGCCGGTCCACCTGTTCCAACGCCGCCTGGGCCTGCCAGCAGAACTCCCACGAAAACAAATGGTAATTCAGCGCCTGCTCGCGATGGCCTCCGTCTCCGGCGAACTGCGCCAGTACTTCGCGTTCCCAAAGCTTCCGCAACACGGCAAGCGAACCGGCCCAGTGCGCCAATTCCGGCCAGCGCGCGATCGCAAGGATCAGCCCGGTCAGCTCGCCCAGTATATGGTTGTTCGCCGAAGAACCAAAGGATCGATACCGCCAGGCATAACGCACGTGGGCAGGCAGGATTTGCCGGCGCAATGCCTGCAAACGCTCTTGCAACTCCTTCGACTCCATCAAACCCGCCCCCGGCTCTTTCAAAGGAAGGGAGCCGACATGAACGACCGCGGTTTCCCTCGCGGGAGGGTTCAGGGGCGGGGGCCGCCCCGCGAAGCCGTTCAGCAGCGCATCGATCCAGGTGAATTGCACCAGGCGCATTCCAACTTCCAGCGCGCTGGTCCAGTTCCAGCCGCGATAAGGGGGATTATGCTTCGTCCAGTCTTCGAGCCACTCGATGCATTTCCGTGCCGCGCGCGCGTCGCCGAGCACGTAGGCGGCCATCGCCAGGCGCACCAGCAGGTGCCAACGGCTCAGTTCCCAAATCAGCTTGATGTCAGCGCCCTCGGGCAGACGGCGGTGGTCGAGGTGAAAAGCCGGTTCCTCGGTTTCCAGGTCCTTGCCGGCCAGATAGTCGGCCTGCCAGAGCGGCGGATCATCGACTTTCAGCTCCAGATGCGCAAAGGCCTTCCACCGTCCGTCGAGAATATCACGAACGTCGCCTTGCAATGCTTCCCGCAGGATCGGACCAGTTGGGCAGCGCCTGTTCGTCGCTCCATTGGAAAAGCTTCTTCCGCAGGTGCGACGCGATCTCCGTCGGCCCCATCGCCCGCAGCCGATGCCAATACCATGGAAGCTTCGCCATGCGCTAGGCATCCAGTTCGACCGCGCGCGACTTTTGAATCGAGTCAAGCACCGCAAACGTGAGCAGCATGCTGAGACGCGATTTTTCGTAGGGCAGCGGATGAGCGGCCTGCCCGCGCAGGAACCGCGCCCAGGCGGAGATTTCTTCGGCATGGCCTTTGGAGGAGCAGGAGAACGATTTCCGCTTGCGCCCGCTATGCACCACCAGTTCCTGGAAGTTGATGATCTCCGCGACCACGCCTGCCCCGTAAACGGTCAGCACTTCCTTCGGGAAACTGGCGTCGCCTTCGGCGCTGTACACCAACTGAGCGCACGAGCCGTCCGCGAATTCAATCTGTGCAGTCGCACTGTCAGGGAAGGGCAGTCGGCCGGTCACAGGCCAGGTGGTCTGCGCCAGGACGCGCAGAGGCCGCGCGTCGAAAAGGAAGCAAAAGAAGTCAAGAGCTGCGGGTCGAGTTTGCCGGGCATGACGCGGAAGCTCGCTGTCTTCGGTCCGGGCACCGACGCCAGAATTTCTTTCAAATCCGCGATGGCGGGGGCGAAACGGCGATTGAACCCAACCATCACGCTGCCCCTGCTCTTCGCGCGGGCCGCGTCGATTTCGGCCAATTCCTGGCGCGAGAGGCAAAGCGGTTTCTCGACGAAGATGTGACGATGGTCGGCGAGTGCGCGTTTGACCAGGGGCGCATGGAGGTGATGCCGAGTCGCAATCAAAACCGCGGCCGGTTCGGTTCCTTTGAATATTTCGGCCGAATCGGTGGCCGCTGTCTCGAATCCAAACTTGTCCCTGACGTGGTTCGCGCTCAACGCGGTCCGGTTCACGATTGTTCCGAACGGAATCTCGTTTTTCAAATGCGGAAGCAACATCGTGCGCGCAAAATTCCCGGCGCCGATGACATCCAGCCGTTGAACCGGCGTCGTGAGGTGTTGATCTCGGATTTCGGATTCCGGATGGGTCTGACGCGCAGCCGGCCGGGGTAATTCCGCACTCCGCGCTCCGCACTCCGCACTTTCACGCGCTCCGCACTCCGCACTTTCATATTCCAGCACGACCCCAATGTCTTTCGCTCCTTCCTGCATCAAATCCTGATAAACCGCCAGCGCGTCCTTGAACGGGGCGCGTCGGGTCGTGATCGCCGCCAGGTTGATTTGCCCTTTGGCCATCAATTCGAGGCAGGCCTGGAAATTCCGCTGCTCGGTCCACCGGACGTAGCCAATCGGATAATCATTCCCGCCCCATTCGTAGCTCGGATCGTAGCGACCCGGCCCGTACGAGCGGGAATAGCGCACTTCCAGTTCCTTCTCGTAGAAAATCTTCCACCCCAGGTCGGCGCGGGTGTTGCCGACGATCACGATGCGGCCGCGGTCGCGTATCCCCTCCGCAGCCTGTTCAATCGGCGTGTTGCTTTGCGTGGCGGTGCAAATCACCGCGGCATCGACGCCGTAACCGTCGGTCCAGGCGCGCAGTTCGTCGGACAAATTCTGTTCGCCCAGAATGACCACCTTCTCCGAGCCCATCGCGCGAGAGAATGAACGGCGCGAGGGCATCAAATCGACCGCCATCACCCGCGCGCCCGCGGCTTCCAATAAACTGGTCACCAGCAATCCCACCAGCCCTTGCCCCATCACCAGCACGCGGTCGCCCAGTTGCGGTCCGGTCTGACGGACGGCCTGGAGCGCGATGGCACAAAGCGTGGTGTAAGCCGCCTGCCAGTTCTCCACGCCGGCCGGCACTGGAGCGACCAACAAATCCGGCAGCGCGAGATATTCCGCGTGGAACGCGCACTCGGTCCCGCCACAAGCCACGCGGTCACCGGCGCGGAACCGTGTGTTGAGCGGGTCCACTTCGACGACCAGGCCCGCGGCGCTGTAGCCCGCTGCGCCAGCCCGAATTACGGGCGGTTTCAACCACCTTGCGGACCTGATCGGGACGCGCGCGCGCCTTTTGGAGCAGATTCATGCGAGCCTGCTCCAATTTCATTTTCTCGGTGCCGATGCTGATGACCGAGTGAGTGGTGCGCACCAGCACACCGCCGGGCGGCGGGGTCGGACCGGGCACTTCCTGCAATTCCAGACGCCCGTCCTGATATTGCGCGATCTGCTTCACGATGAGTGGTCAGACATCAGTTCACTCCGCCGGGTTCATCGCTTGCAAGCTTCAAGTGCAAGCTGGTCAAAATCGTTGAACCGTAAAAACATGGAACCGTGACCGACCGTGTAAAAACAAAGGCGACCACTTTTTCAACGATTCAACGATTCAACGATTTATCCCTCATTCCGATGCTTGACGCCACAATATTTTGTGTGATAGGAACTGCGAACCACAGCGCCCGGTAGCCGGGTTCTTTTATGCGTTGTCCGAAATGCGGTCGGCTGGACGATAAGGTCGTTGACTCGCGCGCTTCTCGCGAAGGATCGGTCATCCGCCGCCGGCGGGAATGCCTCGGTTGCGCCCATCGCTTCACCACTTACGAGGAGATCGAGCATGAAGGCTTGATGATCGTCAAAAGGGACGGCCGCCGCGAACAGTTCACCAAGGAAAAACTCCTGTCCGGCGTGCGCAAAGCCTGCCAGAAACGCCCGATCAGCCCGAAGATCATTGAAGACCTCGTCGAACGGATCGTGGACGAAATCACCGACAAATACGAACGCGAAGTGCCGAGCATGGCCATCGGCGAGCGGGTGATGGAAGGACTGCGCGACATTGACGACGTGGCCTATGTGCGGTTTGCCAGCGTCTATCGGCGGTTCCAGGAGGCGACGGATTTCGTGCAAGCGGTTAAAAAACTGGAGGAGCAAACATGATTCAACTGCATCCGGATTGTTTGATGTTTCAAATGAGCGCCGGCGACGCCATCCCCTGCTCCGCCGAACTGGTCACGGTCGAGTTGATCGGCGATGCCGCCAACCTGCTCGACCCGGACCTGGTCCGCAACGCCGCGCGCGCTGTGCTCCACTATTTCAAGGTGGAGCTGGAAAAAAATTCCGTCTCGGTGGACGAGTTTTCCCGGGCGCTCGCAAGCGTGCTGCGCGGGTTCGGGCTGAGTGTAAAATCAACGGCAAAGGCCGAGCCGCCGCGGCGAATCTCTGAAGCCGACCTGCGCCAGCTCGCCTGCGATTCGGGCAAAGGTTTTGAACTGGTGTTTTTCCCGCGCCTGCGCGACGCGCTGCGTCAACAGCTCGGTCAGACACCCCACGTCGTCCGTTTCAAAGGACTGCGCGGTTGCGTCAAACAACTTGCCGGCGCGCGCCGCTGGACCGCCCGTTGCCAGCAGCTCAACGACCAGATCGTCGAGTACCTCCGTCATTGCCTGGGCGCCGAGCCGATCGGACGAAGTTGTTCGCTGGTCGTGATGTAAACGGAATCGCGGGTGCACTGTCGGCCGATCCGGCAGGGGAGCGCGCGCCGCCGGCGCGCCGTGTTCGGCGGTCCGCCAAGCATATCGTGGTGCATTGCGCGGCGTGCGCTGTAGCGGCGGTGTATGACCGCCGAGGGGGCGCTCATAGAGCGCCGCTACAGTTCACGTCTTGAAATCACTCCCCCTTTATCGGCAGTGCCTTAATTTAAATTAAGGCACTACCCCTTTATCTGGTTATTTGCGCGTCCGCGCGTTACGCTTCAACCATCAGGTTTCAGAATATGAGCAAAACGATTTTTGAAAGAATCATCGGGCGCGAAATTGCGGCGGACATCATTTACGAAGACGACCTGGTCGTGGCTTTTCGCGACATCAAACCGCAGGCGCCCGTGCACGCGTTGCTGGTTCCGAAGAAGCCGATCCCCCGCATCGCCGAGGCGACGCCGGAGGACCACCGGGTGCTGGGCCATCTGCTGCTGAAAGCGGCCGAGGTGGCGGCGAAACTGGGTTTGAGAAACGGCTACCGGCTGGTGATCAACAACGGACCCGACGGCGGCGAATCGGTCCCGCACCTGCATTGTCACATCCTAGGCGGTCGTCCCATGGGCTGGCCTCCGGGTTGAATGCCTCTGTTATCCGTGATTCCCCGTCTTCGCAGTCGCGCGGCGGTCTTCGAGCATCGCCAGGAACCTGTTCAGCCCATCGACGTAACGCGCGCGGTCGTTTTCCAGAAACTCATTATGGCCGCCGGCGATTTCCCAGAACGTTTTCGGCTGGTTGGCCGCCGCGAAATTTTTCTCGGCGTGATGGAAACCGATCAGGCCGTCGTCGCGGCTGTGAATCACGAGCACCGGCACCCTGATGCGCGGCAGTTTGCTGTGCGTATCGTATTGGATCGTGCCCAGCCAGCGCACCGGCAGCCAGGGAAACAATTCCGCCCCGACGTCCGGGACACTGGTGTAAGTGCTTTGGAGAATCAGGCCGCCCAACGGCTCGCGCAAAGCCAGTTCGCTCGCCACACCGCCGCCGAGCGATTCGCCCAGGGCAATGATATCCGTCGCGGCGAAACCCTTTTGTCGCAGCCATTGGTGTGCGGCTTGCGCATCGAGATAGGTTCCCTCTTCGCCTGGCCTTCCTTCGCTCCGGCCATAGCCGCGGTAATCGAAGAGGAAAACGCCCGCGCCGGTTTCGAGCAACGCCATGCAGTGGTCGAGCCGGTGACTGATGTTTCCCGCGTTGCCGTGGCACAGCAGGTAAACGAGCTGTTTGCGCGGCGAAACTTCATCGGCGGGAAAGAACCAGCCATTGAGCTTCAGTCCGTCTGCGGTTTGAAAATAAACGTCCTCGAACGGGCGACCCGGTTCGCTTCCGTTCGCTTCCATGCAACGATACGGCTGATAAACCTGACGATGTTCAAACCAGCGCAGCATAAGATATAGAACCAGCAGCAAAGCGAACACCCGGGCGATCCGCGCGATCCGCGGCTGTCGCTTGCTCCTGGTCACGCCGAAGGATGCCAGGTTGTCGAACGAAAGACCAGCGCGGTGAAAGCGCCCGCAACCGACTCGAAGTCCCGGGCACGCGCCCAGACCGAGAGCGCCGGGCCTTTCCATGAACCGGGTGGGGCGAGACTCCGTCGAGCCCTAACTGATTCCTGTGGCTGGGAGATCAGGGCTCGACGGAGTCTCGCCCCACCGTTCATGGTCCAAATGCGCGGTTGCAAAACCGTGGAAACTTCCCATGAACCCGGATCGCACACGGTCCCAGATCCGCCGTGGCCACGAACCTTAGCTTCGTAGTAGCCGACGTAAGGAGGCTCATTCTATTTTGGAGCGAAGGAAATTGGAGCCTCCTTACGTCGGCTGCTACGGGTTCATGCCACGATTCGCGTCCGAATTTTGGAGGTGTTCCCTTTCCATGAACCGGGTGGGGCGAGACTCCGTCGAGCCCTAACTGATTCCTGTGGCTGGGAGATCAGGGCTCGACGGAGTCTCGCCCCACCGTTCATGGTCCAAATGCGCGGTTGCAAAACCGTGGAAACTTCCCATGAACCCGGATCGCACACGGTCCCAGATCCGCCGTGGCCACGAACCTTAGCTTCGTAGTAGCCGACGTAAGGAGGCTCATTCTATTTTGGAGCGAAGGAAATTGGAGCCTCCTTACGTCGGCTGCTACGGGTTCATGCCACGATTCGCGTCCGAATTTTGGAGGTGTTCCTTTCCCATGAACCGCAAGGTTGGGGCGGGCTGTCCTCAGCCTGCCGGGCCGCGGCGCGGTGGGGACACCGCGCCTTACCGGCGCGTGAAGCTCGACATTTCCCTGCACTCGACTTCTTGCTTCATTCCAGCCGGGTCACGAAACGCAACTCGCCCCAGCCGACTTCCATCGGATCGTAACCTTGCGCGGTGAGGCGGGCGAAGATGTTCCTGAATCCATTGAAACCAAGCTGATCTTTAAGCACGGCTTCATTGAATCGCCGAATCGCAACAAAGCCGCTCGCCGCGCCGTCCACCTGCCACCCGGCCTCGCGCAGCATCTCGAGCAGTTCTTCGGCGGTGTAGTACGGCCAGAGCGTCGCCGCGGCGATTTCAGCGAACAAACGGCTCTCGGGCGAGTTGTCGCGCAGGCAGGGAACGATGCCGATCAGTTTGCCGCCCGGCGCGAGCGCCGGCGCAGCCTGATGAAACAACGCCGCCGGTTCGAGCAGTTCGACCACCGGACCGGCGAGCACGACCGCGTCGTATTTCCCGACAGTGCCCACCGGCGGTTGTGCCTGGGCCGCCTGCACGAGTTGGAGCGCCACCGCCGGCGTGGACCAGTCGAGCCAACGACTGTCCGCGATCTGCCAGTTCACGAACTCCTGCTGCGCTGCCGGGTCCTCTGGCGACCAACGCGCGGGAACGTCGCGCCGGTAGTTTTCCAGAAATTCCGCGCCGGCCGCTGAAAACGTCGAGGACATGGCTCCGCCAACCATACCGGACGCGGCTGCCCAGTCCAACGCGGATGAATTCCCAGGATGAATTCCAAAATCCGAATGACGAATGACAAAAGAATGGCAAAACCCGAATTCCCGAAGGCCGAACCCGGGAGGCTTTGCGGCTGTCTTCCCGGAAATTTTTTGTCATTTGAGATTCGGGCTTTTTTCGGGATTCGACATTCGGACTTCGGGTTTTGCCGTTCATCGTTGCCATGTGGTAAACTTGCGCCATGCCCAAGCCGACGCCTAAACCGATCCATCCTGGCAAACTGCTCAAGCTCGCGCTCGCCGTCATTCAAGCCGATCGCTTTCCGCATCTTGCCACGATCGACGGCGATACGCCGCGCGTGCGTCCGGTGTCACCGGTGCGCACCGAGCGGTTCACGGTTTATGTGGCGAATCTCCGCAGTTACCACAAGACGGTCGAGATCGCCGCAAATCCCAGAGTCGAGTTGTGTTACCTGGACGATGGCCACAATCAGGTCCGGCTGACGGGCAAAGCCGAGGTGGTCGCTGAACGCGCCCTGCTCGAGGAAATCTGGAACACCAATCCGCTGCTCCGCCAGTACCTCGGTTCGCTCGACAATCCGGAGTTGGTGGTCTATCGCATCACGCCGACGCGCGTTCGCTATATGCAGGAATGGGCGCTGGACTATTACGAAGTGCCGTTCGAAAAAAGTTCATGATTGCGCGCAGCGCCCTGCTCGGAACCCAGCCGCAAAACCCATGAAACGGACTCCCGAACCCGAATTGATGGACACGGAGGAGCAGGCGCGCGCTTACGCCAGGGCCGATTTTTCCAAAGCGCACCAGTCTTACGTCACCCTGTTTGATGAAACGTTCCCGAAACGACCGGCAAAAGCCACCGTGCTCGATCTGGGTTGCGGCCCGGCTGACGTGACCCTTCGTTTTGCCAAGGCGAACCCCGGCTACACCTTCCACGCGGTGGACGGCTCAGCCGCGATGTTAAACTACGCCGGGCAGGCTTTACGATCGCAGCGCCGACTGATGGAACGGGTCAAACTCATTGAAGGTTACATTCCCGGCGCGCCGATCCCGCGCAAGAACTACGACGTGATTCTGTCGAACAACTTCCTGCATCATCTGCACGATCCGACCGTGCTTTGGCAGTGTGTTCGGAGCCATGCAAAAAAGGGAACACTCGTTTTCGTCACCGACCTGTTCCGGCCGGTCAGCCGGCTCAAGGCCAAAGCTCTGGTCGCAAAATACTCAGACGCCGAACCGGCGATCCTGAAGCGGGACTTCCACCGCAGCCTGCTGGCGGCGTTTACGCCGCGCGAGATCGAAAGGCAATTGGCGCAGGCCAAATTGGACCACCTTCGTGTCACGGTGGTCAGCGACCGGCATTTGAT
>QHPW01000361.1:21016-30555 GCA_003219675.1 Verrucomicrobiota bacterium | reverse complement strand
GCCCTCGCCGTGAAGCTCATCGCCAGGCAATCCGGTCTCGGCGGTCACCTGCGCAGCCGGCGCGTTCAGTCCCACCGCGGCGTAAGCATAGAGGAAGTCGCTCCCCTCACCACCCCAGAGCCGTTGGCCGACCAGGCTCCCGGTCGCCTCATCGCCGGCATCGCCGAAAAGTATGTCGCGCCCGTCATCACCGTAAAGTTGGTCCAGACCGGAATCGCCGCGGAGGACATCGTCGCCGGCGCCGCCTCGCACCACATCGTTCCCCGCGCCGCCATGAACGAAGGTGTCGTTGCCAAGTCCGGCATCCAGCTAATCGTCTCCGTTGCCGCCATCGAGTTGGTCAACGTCACTTCCGCCGAAGAGCCAGTCGGTTCCATCGCCTCCCTGCAGGATGTCGTTACCGTCGCCTTCAACGCCATTGATCGAAAGACCTTTGGCGCCTTTGGGAGTGATCATCGGGGGCAGGACACTCTGACGCGGCGACAGCGCAAAGTTCGGATCAAATCCGAGGTTTGCCGGGTTCCTGAACTGATCGGCGGAAAGCCCTTCCAGGCCGCCCCAAAGAATGTCCCGACCCGCATCGCCCAGGAGCACATCGTTGCCAAATCCGCCGACGAGGAGATCATCGCCGTCGCTGCCGGCCAACCGATCGTCACCCGCTTCGCCGTAAAGCGAGTCGTTTCCTGTGCCGCCGACGAGGGTATCATCTCCAACGCCGCCAAAGATCGTGTCGTTGCCGCCCTGTCCATAAAGTTGATCGTTTCCGTCCAATCCACAAATTGTGTCGTTGCCGTCGCCGCCCTGGATGGTATCGACTCCAGAATCGCCGTAGATGACGTCGTCGCCCGGACCGCCAAAGATGGTGTGGGTCGAGTTGTTCTCGGCCGCGCTGCCGTCCGCTGCGCTTCCGGCGTAGATCGTGTCGTTGCCAGGTCCGCCAAATATGGAATCGCTGCCTTCGTCGCCGAAAATCGTGTCGCTGTCACCGCCGAGATTATCGGTCGCGAAATCACCATAGAGAGTGTCATCACCGGGACCGCCGTGCAAGATGTCCCGTCCAGCTTCGCCAAAGAGAGTGTCGTTCCCGGCATCGCCAAAAAGTTGATCTTGGCCGTCACCGCCATAAAGAGTGTCCGTTCCGTTGCCACCGACAAGGAGATCGTCGCCGGCTTCACCCTTGAGAGTATCCGATCCAGCCTCTCCGTAGGGTTGGTCGTTCCCCGCTCCGCCCGTCAGCAAATCGGCCCCAGTCCCGCCATAAAGAATGTCCGCGCCGTCGTCGCCATGAAGTTCGTCGTCGCCATGAAGCTCGTCGTCGCCGGCTTCACCCATGAGAGTATCCGATCCATTCTCTCCGTAGAGTTGGTCGTTCCCTGCTCCGCCCATCAGCAAATCGTCCCCAGCCCCGCCGTAGAGGATGTCCACGCCGTCGTCGCCATAAAGTTTGTCGGCGCCGTCGTCACCCCAGAGTTGATCATTTCCATCTCCGCCATGGAGGATGTCATCGCCCGGGCCGCCGATTAATGTGTCGTCACCGTTTCCGCCGATCAGAGTATCGTTGCCCGCCTGACCCTGGAGAATGTCGTCGCCCTCACCACCGTCAAGCAGGTCAATGCCAGCGCCGCCAAACAAGGTATCGCCCCCTTCATCGCCGTAGAGTTGGTCATTGCCGGCCCGCCCGCTTAATTGATCGTTGCCCGGGCCGCCGTGCAGGATAGAGTCATTCTCGCCTGCAAATAAATGATCGTCCCCTTCACCGCCGCTGAGTTCAGCGGAAACGACCACACCCGGTTCAATGGTAATTGTATCATTACCCGCGCCTCCATCGGCCACAATCTTCGTCACGCCGCTGAACTCCTGGTCGAAACCAAACGCCTCGACAATAACGGAACCGTCGGCCGAACCCTTCTTGATCCTGAAGTGTTCATCTCCATCGCTCTTGTCACCATGGGCGCGCTTGGAGGCGAGCGGCCCCATGTTCAGCGTCAGCACATCGCCGCTTTGCGAGGCGAGCACGGGCGGAGTGCCGTCATTGCTGTCGCAACCGAAGGTGAAATCCAGGAGCGTCACGCGAGCGATCTCAAAGTGTTTGGTCGTGCTGAAGATGGAGAAGCCAACCTTGACGAAGGCGCTCAGGACACCATCGATTTTGCCTGTCATGTCAAACAGACAGAGCGGGCCGCGCTTGAGGTCGGCCAGAATCTCGTCGATGCGCAAGCGTCCATCGTTGTTCGGGTCGTGCAGGTTCATGTCAATCGTGGCGAATATCCCGCCGCCAACACCGGCGGAGGCGATCACGGCATTGATCGCGCCGAATGCTTCGATACCCGCTTGCAACACCACTTCGGGCACGTCGGCCCCGGTGCCGTCCGGATTGGCCCGATCGCTCACGAACAACCCCGTCAAGAGATCCGCTGGATCATGCGTATCGACGAACTTTTTCAAACCGGTCGTGTCATAACCAAAAGCGAAATGAATCTTCGCGCCCACCGTGCCGCTGAGCACCTCGCTCAGCGGGCCGATGATCGGAATCGGCGGAGACATGTAGGTGAAGCCGAGCTCCAGAGTCGGCATGTCGTAGAGCACGAGGTCCACGGATTTCCCGAAGAAGAGTCCAAAGACCTTGCTTGGATTTTCAAGGAACGGGAACGAGAAGCCGCCGCCCGGCGAGGATTTGAACTTTTTGATCAGCTTTCCTTCCGGTGTGTTGTCTCCCGGCGGTGCCCCGGCGCCGGCGGTGACGTTTGGAACCGCTGCGGTGAGGTCCGTGACCTTGCGCACATCCAGTGATCCCAGATCGAAACCGCCGAGGTTCAAGAATGCGCTCGGGCCACTGGTCGAGAACGAACTCAGGAGACCGGCGATATCATTGATGTTTACGGCAGCTTCGATGAAGGTCTTCGCCTTTGCCACATCGCCGGAGATCTTCGACGCCAACTCAAGCAGAGTCACCTGGCCGTCGCCATTTTCGTCAAGGAGATTGCGGATGGGGCCGAGGTCTGAGAGGACAGGCAGCGGCTTCGTGAGCACGTCGAGCACCGGTTTGATTGGACCGAGCACATCCTGAATGCCGCCAATGATCGGCTTCATGAAATTTGCGAGGAACGATCCCAGGTCCAATTGCACGTGATTAAACGCGATCGTCGGCACGCCACCGAACGTGCTGCCACTCGAACTGGTGCTGGCGTTGACAAATGCCCAGCCGACATTGAGATCGGCCAGCAAGCGCGGGAAGGAGGCATTACCGCCAAAGCTGACGATGGTGTTCACGTTGATATTGGCATTGCCCGTCAGGTGAGCGTCGATCACTTGCGAGAGGGCCGGCTCGGCGCGGATTTCGTTAAAGGTCAACCGGTTGTTGTCACCGGTCGGGTCTTTCACGTCCACGGTGAAGGTCCCTACGAAGTGCGATGGCGCGCTCGCGTCATCCTTTACCTCAAGTTGCAGAAATGCCAGGCGCCCCGTGGCATCGAGACCGGGAGTCGTGACATCCACGTCCACCTTCAGTTCGTTTGCCGCCGAGGTATCGACCTTGGTTTGCACCTTCCCGGCTACGTCCAGGCCCAAGCCGGGCAGACCGAGGTCGAACGCCAGGGGAACATCAAGCGCCTTCGTGTCCTGCCCGAGCCGAACATTGAACTGCAAATGGTCCGAGTCCGAGACCACTTCCACGTCATTGATGTCCACAGCATGATCATTGTTGCGGTCACGTAGAAGGTTCAGGTCGCCCGGCCCGAGGACATCGAACAATGTCTGTCGAACGACCTGGCTGGGTTGGTTGGTCAAGGCGCGCAGCCCGCTCAATACCTTGTCCCGAAACGACTGGATTACTTGGGAACCACCATGGAGTGAATGGCCGATCAATGGGACCGGGACGCCGAAGACCTGCCCATCGAGGGCGTCCTGCAGGTATCCCAGGAACGTATCCAGTCCGTCGAGGAATGCTCCGAGGCTGTCCGGAATCGACAGTCCATCGATCAAGCCGGAGAAATCGGGTGTCGTGATGGTGAACGCACCCGTGTCGCCGCGGAAGAAAGCGCCGAGGTCAGGAATGCTGATGGCCAGGTCCGGGCTCAGTTGGGTCGATTCAGGGAAGAAGACCGGCAGCGTAACGTTGACGGCCGCGTTCAGGTCCACTGTCGTTTTATCAAGAGACAGTTCGGAGAACAGGTATCGGTGGTCGGTGGAATCAGGAGCCAGCCGAACCGTGAACGCCGCGGGGTCAATGGTGGCTGGATTTCCGTCCCGGTCGGTCCGCGCTTGGAGAGATGCCGTGCCGTTCTTAATGAAGAGTCCGAGCGGGCCGATATTTGCCTGGAAGGACAGATTGGTCCCCGCTGCCTTGGCTTCAAGAGTCAGTCCCGTGTTGTCGTACAGGTACGGCGTCGGGCTGAGCGGATCGGTGAGGTCCACGCCGAAGTGCAAATCGAATTGCGCGCCCAGCTCCAACAAGAGCTTCCCTGATGCATCGACTCCGATTAGACCGGAGAGGTTGCTGAGCCCGAGGCTCGCGAGATCGATGTCGAACGGCAACAATTTCTTCAGGGTCGTCCCGAAGCTCAGATCGATGCGCACCGTATGACCGTCGAGCGAGAGCTCGATGCCAGCCGGCTCCGCACCGAAGGCGTCTTTGATCAATTGCTTGACGCCCTGGAGACTCTGGCCCGGATTGTTCTTGAACGTCTCCAGTTGCCCGGCAAAGCCGTCGGCCAGCGCCAGAAGATCGTCAATGCTGCGGTCGATCACCGGCAGCTTTTGTCCGAGGAATCCAACACCTTGGACATTGCGGAGGTACTGCAACACACCCTGGAGCGCATCCAAGAACTGTTGGAAGCCGAAGTGCTCAAAATCAAGCAGCACATCGAGATGCCGGAGCTCGATGTTCAGAGTGTTTGGATTGGTAACGTCGGGCCACGCGACGGCAATGCTGGCTTGAGGATCCAGCGCGAGGCCGGTCATCGGAGTCGTCAGCACCACTGGCAAAGTCAGATTGGCAAAGCCCGTGACGGTGGGCGTGTTCACCAGGCTCGATAGATTGCCGAGGCCACCCAGCAGTTCAGGCATGGTGATGCGTCCATCCGTTCCGGTTTGCGTGCCGGGATCCTTCAGCGAGACGGCGACCGTGCTGTTGATGGCGCCATTGCCGTGCTGGATGCCGATCTCCACGAAATTGAAGAGCCGGGCCGACGCATTGATGTCACTGCCGGTCAGATCGAGCGTGCCGGTCACGGTCGGATTCGCGATGAAAAAGTGGCGCGCCACTGAATCGTCGTCCGATGGGTCGGAGGGTGTGGTGTCGGGCGCCAGCGGAGAGAGATCGACGCCAAAAGTCAGCGCCACGCGAACGGACGCGTTCACTTTGAGCACGCTGCTGCTCTGAATCCCCGCTATGGACCCGAGATTTGCATCGAAAGCGATGGGAGTTTCGGAGCTCGCGAACGTATGCGTAAACTGGATCGCATAGCTGAGCAGATGGGTGGTTGGATCGTAATGGACGGCCGATGGATCACCGCCCAAAAGACCGACCAAAGCCTGCGCCAGTTCCTGGGCCGTGCTGAAGCTGGGCGTGCCCGGGCTGGTTTCCAGCAGCGGCCTCACCTTCGCCAAAAACGCCTGGCGCAGGTCCAGCAGCCCGCCGACGGTCAATCCGGTGAAGGGCACCTTGGTCTGGAAGACGCTCGTGTTCCGGAACTGGTCGAGCCAGGAGCCGAGTTGATCAAGCAGACCGATGACACTCTGGGGCGTGAGCAGGTCGAATTTCAGGAATTCATCGAAGTTCTCCGCCGCGAACGTGGGCGGCGGATCGGCGAAGAGGTCCGCGTCCGTAATCCGAATCGTCGGCTGCGGACCGCTTCCCGCCACGCTCTGCCCGCCCAGCGTGGCGACGACGGGCAGAACGACATTCAACGAGCCGGTTGGCGGATTGATGGTCACAACATCTCCGCCCGTTAATTCACCCAAAGTGATGCGCCCGTCCGCATCATGATCCGGGTTGTTGAAAGTGGCCGAAAGCGCCGCGTTAAGATCGACTGTGCCGTTTTGGACTCCGGCCCGCAGGAATCCCGCCGTGACGCCGAAGTTCAAATTGTTGAGCGCCTGGATATGACCCGAGGCGTCCAGCCTGCTGACACGAATGAAGAAAGCGTCGGATGCCGCCAACCCCGGCGTGAGATCAACGCCGACCGTGAAATCAAAATTAAAAGTCGTGGCCAGATCGAGGTTGGCCGAAGCGTCCACTTTCAGACCGATGCTGCCGGCGTCTGCCCCGAGATCGATGGGAAGCGTCGCGGTTTTGGTCGTGCTCAGATTAAAATTCAACAGCAGAACACTTTCGGTCGAAGGCGAGGCCACCGAGGCAAAGGTCCGGCGCAGCACCTGCACCAGTTCGCGCACTGTGGGAGTGGTGTCCTGGGCGAAGTAATCGGCTACCGGGTTGTAAAGACGTTCGCGGAGTTGCCCGGGAAGGTCGAGGGCTTGCGCGAGGCTGGTATTGACCAACGGCAAAGTTCGAGCGAACGGAGGCAGATCATCGACGCGGTCGGCCAGGTTCACAACGGTCTGCAGGCCTTCGAGGATCAAATCCCGCAACGCGGCCGGAATGGGCAGGTTATCGCTGAATGAAAACTTTCCGGTCACTTGAATCTTCGAGGGCAGGACTTGCAGGTCTTGCAGGCTCCGCACGTGGCCATCGGGATCGCTCGCCAAAGAAACGGTCAGTGACCCGAGCGACACGCCGTCGATGTCGGCGCTGATCTGGATCGGGTCAATTCCGAACACCGCATCAATCCCGCCATCGAAGATACCCGAAAGACTGGACGACGTGAGCTCCGTCAAAGTGATGCGGCTGTCGTTGTTCGCACCCGTTCCTGCAACTTGACCTGTAGAAAATCACCGAACGTGCCGGTGACATTCGGATTATCGAGGGAAGCCGAGACGCCCAGCGTCACTTCGGGCGTATCATCCTCGGCCAGGTAGAACCGATCCGCGACCGACACGTCCCCGCCCAATCGGATCCCCACACGCAACCGAAATGCCGGATCGACCGAGAACTTCACGTCGCCGCCGGCGGTGAGCTTAAGTCCTTCGATGGAGCTCCCGAGGTCCAGGTGTTCGGTGAACTGCAGAGGATCGGGATTGAACGGGATCGTGAACTCGACGGACCGATTGGCGCCCGTCCCGATCACCTTGACGTCGAGTTGATCCAGGTTCACTCCGACGAGATTCGCGACTTCCTCCACCATGTCCTGGAGCGTCGGGGTCGAGCCGTGGATGCTGAGACGGTGGCGCAGGCCATCGATGAAGGAGGTTAGCTCGCTCTGGATGGTTCCCGGCCCGACGATCCGGAAGGAGGGATTTGTAAGATTCGGGTCCTGGTTTAATCCGGTTGCGAACGCGACGGTGAAGCCGGCCGAATCAACCGCATCAATGGTCCCCTGCACCTCACCCGTACCGCTCTGGTAAAACACTGCGTCGCCGACGCCGACGCCCTTCTTGGTGAGATCAAGGCCGGAGACGTCCACCACGAATTTCTGATTCGGGCCGACGGCGAAAACGGAGGAGACGAACGAGACGGCATCAGTGGGGACGACGAGCGGATGGGCGACATCGGCCATGATCTCGCCGAGCGTCTTGTTAACCACGGGAATCTTCGCGGCGAACAGCCCGACTCCCGCCATTTGCTGGAAATCGCCGGCAGCGGAAGAAAGTCCGCCGAGGAATCCATCTGCGGAGCGCTGCAAGAAATTCAGCAGCTCTTCGCTCGGACCGGCGCTCACATCGAATGTCATCTGCTCCGGAGCGTTGACGTCCGCCCAGGTCAGCTTGATCTCGGCGTCCCCGAGATCGAAGAGTGTCTCGTTGCTGTCGGCCAGCGCGGCCACCGCCACCTTGGCGGTCAAGATCACATCCGGCGCTGTCGGATTTCCCTGAAGCGTCGTCGTCGCAACCGTACCGATGTCACCTTCCAACTCGTCGAGACGGATGAGACCGTCCGCGGCGTCCGTCCCAGGATCCCGGAGCTTGACGTTGATTTTGACCGCAGGGTCTAATGTCAGCGTCGCATCTTTTACCGTAACCCCGAGGAACCCGATCTGACCAACTCCTGAAACGTCTCCCGTGATCCGAAGGTTGCTGAGGACGATCTCCGGAGTCGTGGTGTTCGGTTTGATGAAGAATCCGGTGTCGTCCACGCCAAAGGTAAGATTCAAGGCAACTTCGCCGGTGATTTCCAAGGTCCCATTCAGCTTCAAGAGACCACCCAACACCTCGTTGGCGACATCCAGATCCACCTGCCCCGCCAGGGACTTGCTGACCTGCACATTAAACGTGGTCACCCCGTTGACATCGGTGAAGGTCACGTTTGACGTCGAGTCCAAACCATCCAACGCGGCGCTCAACGCTTCGAGTGAATTGATCTCCCCCTCGTCACTCACCTCGTCCAAGCTGAACCCGCCACCTCCTGTTTCGATGAGACGGAGGAGAAACGGGTTTCCAGTGCTCGACGAGGAGGGTAGCGGCCCTTCATTTTCCCCTGCTTGTTGGGAGTCTGATCCTGCTTCGGAGAAGGTATCGACTGCCGGATTTGAATTGAAGAACTGTATTCCGTTCTCCCACCGCGACGACGATGAGCCAATGGCCGGGAGCGCTGGGGCGGGAAAACTCGATGATCGCTGAGCTAATAATCCTAACCCTTGCCCGACTGAATCTACTCTCGATTGACTGAGGCTCGCGATTATTGTCGGAGCGGACGTCCATTTGGTGCCGTCAAATTGCGCGGCCTGAATGATTCCGTTTGCTGCCCGAACCGCCACCACGCCGATGGTTCCATTTGTTGTCGCCGCCGGGTCCGCCGCGGCTTTCTCGGCGCTGACCTGCTGCACACCCCATGTGCCGCCATGCCGCCAAATATCGTATATCAGCCCGTTGATTCCGCGATACACGACATGGGGCTCGTTGTTCAGCACGAAGGACGTCGGGTTTCCAGCAGCGGGTTGTGAGAAGGTGGCTAAAGTGAGGTTTGTCGGCGCGTTTCCCGCGGGAAAGGCAACGCTGGGGCTGCGATTGACAACCCAAAGATCGCCGCCAACCCCACGGAACACGATGCCAACTCCGCTTGAGTCCTCATAAACCGAGGGAGAATACGTCGCTGCTGGCATACCCGGAAAATTAGCTCGGGCCAGCGCGGTAACATCATCGTTCTTCCAGCCTGCAGCTCCGTCAAACCATACGTCAAAAAGATGTCCGTCCAGACCAGCACGACCGACAACGTGGGCGACACCCTGGGTCACATACACTGCGGGCTGACCAGTCGATTTCCTCTGACTGGCAGGTGTCTTTACGCCGGCTTGACTCAAAATGCCGCCTGCGCTCGACCAGCCGTTATCCCATTTGAGCAGATGCCAATCGTCGTCCTCTCCCCAGTAGACGACATATCGCTTACTACCGTCGGAGACGGCGCGCGGATCGTCGATCGGCTTGACGGCATCTTCGATCTGTTGGGTGTGCCACTGCGAGGAAACCGCGGGAAAGGCCGTCGCTGT
>QHPW01000361.1:18484-20975 GCA_003219675.1 Verrucomicrobiota bacterium | reverse complement strand
GCGAGGCGAGCAAAGCGGGATCGCTACCCATCAGGTCCCCTCGGGAGACGTTAGTTCCCTGGGAAAGATCTGTGTCCGTCCACGGAGTCCCCGTAAGAAGGTGCAAGCTGCGATCTACTTCCGATTGCGCGATATACGAGATGGGACCAACCACGGTTGTACCAAGCGCGACACTCGGACGCCCGATGTCGGCGAGGCCACGCAGACTGTAGATCGTGCCGTTGTAGGCGTCGAAGTCGGCCCCGTCGAGGTTTAATCCAGGTTCTTTATACGGATTCAGTCCCTGCCAGTTAGTCCCCTCCTCCGCATACTGAATGAAAGTCCAGTTCCCGCCCCAGCCACCGACGTTGATGTCCGACAAACTCCTTGTGCGCCAGACGTACCACAGCGGGTATTGAGACATGACCTGCGGGTTGTTCAACAGATCGCTGTCGGCCCACATTCTCCCTGTATATATCATCGGCGTTCTCCCAAGAGCAGTCTCGATGCGATTGAGGTAATCCTGAACGTCGGCCAGAAGCGCGTCTTTTCCCGCCTGAGAGTGTCTGTAGTTGTACCCGGTATCGGTCGGAAGTATACCTTGGTCAAGTGGGTACCGGCTGGCGGGGCCACGAGGCTCGTCTTCGAGATCGAGGGCGGGGGCAAGATCACCTGGCAGGAGGCGCTCTACCAGGCCAATTACCTTGTTCGCCTGGTCCGAGACCGATCCGCCGTACACCGGGTCTGTGCTGTTTTTGTTGGAGAAGAAGTGGTAAGAACCGCGAATCATGTCGTTGTCGCGAATCAGGCCGTAGTACTTGAGAAAATTGGAATCCGTGACGGTGCCCTGAGAAGTCTTCGCCATGGCGAACACTTTCCCGTGGTTGTGCAGGTTCCTGAATCCGGCGGCATTTATAGTGTTTAATGAATACATATCCACTCCGAGAGGCAATCCCGCCACGGCGGTCGGAGGAGCTTTCGGGCCCGCTGCGGCAGTTTGGATTGGGCTGCCGGACGTCGCGGTTTGAGGAGGAGTAACGTTTTTCCACGTGACAGCCATCGTTACTGTGCTTCCAGTCCAATCCTTCCTCCTCACCTTGACAGTACCGCTGGACGAGGTGGCAATTTCTTTACCGTCTATCTCCAAGTGGTTCGTCTCCGTGCCGCCATCGAACGAAATGTTTTCGCTGACCGCGAGGGGACCATTCCCGGTATTGATACGGAGGGTATCGATTCCCCCGTTTCCATTGACCACGATTTGCCGTATGGCCGAGAGTTGCACACCTCGGAGTCGGTCACCTGAGGTTAACTCGGAGATGTTGAGTAGCCAGGGTTTGTCGTTTTCCCGGATAATCGTCCAGAACTCATTGGCATTGGTCCCGTCCAGCCTGAGAATGCCAGGCTCCGCCAGGTTTGTCATGGCATCAGGAAGTCTCCAGATTCCGCGTCCAGCCGTTGCCACATACAAATCACCCTTCGCATCAAACGTGAGGTCCCTCACTGGAGCGTTAGCCAAACCTTGGCCAAACTCGGTCCAGATAGCGCTCGTAGATGAAGGATCAATGGCAATGGTTACCCCATTGCGCCCGCCCACCAACACAACGGTTTGGTCTTTGGAATTCTTCACCACCCGAATCGTCTCCAGCTTGGTGTCCCAAAAAAGAGGATTGGTGACGTCGTGCCAATCAACGCCCCCGTTGTCAGTTCGGTAGATCTTATCGGTGTTCCGCCCCCCTTTGTCCACAACGGCATACGCTATTTGGTCGTCAACCGGATCAAGTGCTATTGAAATCACTCGGCCGCCTCCTGGAATTGTTCCCACAGGAGTTGTGGATACGGATCCCGCCCCTGTTCTCACATAAATATCGTTTCCAACAGCCGCATAGACGACATAGGGGTTCGGCGAACTCGGCGTATGGGCCAAAGCGGGGCTTACGCCCCCGTAGGTAATTGCGGTAAGGCTTGCACTGTTGTGTGGAACACTAAGACTGAAGATCAAGTTCGCGCGTACGGTCCGTTGGCCGGGCACAGGACCAGGGTTTGCGTCAAAAGCGACGTTATCGATTTCCCACAGCTGCAATTTATCAGAGCCTGTGCTGGGTCCGACCTTTGTGCCACCGACGAGAATCTTTTTCGGATTCTGATTATTGAGCTCAAATAGCGGGATCCACCCAGGGTTCAGGGTAGAGCCACTTTTAAGCACCGTACCGGCAGAATCCGCGATTATCAGCGATACTTCCTCGCCAGGATCAACCCTTCCATTCCTCGGATTCGCGTCGTTCCATGCGGTGAGCTTATCGAGGTTGGCGCCTGCCCAGTAGTAGATCGGGCCACTGCCGCTGAGGTTCGGATCCACCTGCGCTACGCCCCCATCTCCGTTTTTCAGCACCGTCCATTCATCCGAATTGCTCTGCTGTTGAAACCACACCCCGGCATCTTGGCCTGCGCCAAGAACCCTTGTTCCGATTGTCGAACCAGGATAGGCGTACGCAGCCAGCGCAAAGACCTCGTT
>QHPW01000361.1:0-18234 GCA_003219675.1 Verrucomicrobiota bacterium | reverse complement strand
GAAAGATGCGTCCGGCGATCATCGTGAGCCCTGCCAGATTGCCGCCATGATCCCAAACCGCTTGACGGTCTCCACCCACGTACAGGATGTAGGGATTGGCCGGGTGCACCGCCATTGAGAAATTGATCCAACCCTGGCTTCCTGGATTGACGCCCGCGTAAAACTCGCCCGGGACACTCGACTCACCGGGCGTTCTGTTCCCGTTGACGTCAACAGCTACACCATCTGGCGCAGGTGTGGCCGGAAGTTTCAGGGCAGTCCACATGGCGCCAGTTGTGGGATTGTCCATGCGGAACAATCCAATCAGGACGTTGTCCCCTAACCCAGGATATTTCCCAACCACAGCGGCGTACACGCCCGATGAGGTTGCGGCTAGCTTGATGCGGGATGAGATCGCGGTGACTTCGCCTGATTCGTCAGTGTGGCCATCTTGGTTGTTATCTATCTGGTCGGCGAATTCTAGGCCGCCGTTCATTCGATCCCAGTGCTCCCCAGCATCACTACTCCGGTAAACCCCCTTCTTGGCGACGCCCATATACAATGTCAGTGGCGAGGAATTTGGGATAGCAATCAGATCCGTCACCTGACCGAGGGGGTCGCCTGCAGTATCTGTGTTGATCGCCGTAAAAGTCTTGCCCCCATCGACACTCCGAAATAGGTAATCGTCCGGACCATTACCCGAAGGAGCAGCGGTTTCTCTGTCGTTCAGATTCGTTGCCACAACAATAGTTTGACCGCTCACGACAAGCGCTCGGATCAAACGCCCTTCCAACTTGGGGTTTCGGATAACCGTCCAAGTGTTCCCCCCGTCACTCGTCTTCAGAAGTCCACGGGAGGCCGCGAGGTCGCCTTCGAAAAAATTGCTGAAGCTGCTTGTCGCAGCATAGAGGATGTTCGGGTTAGACACGTCGAACGTGAGCGCACTGATGGCCAAGAATGGGAACTGGTCGGTCAAAGGTCGCCATTTCGGCGTGTCGGAAGTCGCATTTTCTGTCTTCCACACTCCTCCACCAACCGTGCCGACGTAAACCGTGTCAGCCTGTCCTGGCGGAATCGCAATAGCCGTAACAGCGCCGGTCACGGGGTCGAGCGGTTTATTCACCTGCACTAAACTATCATTTGCCGGACCCGGTCCTAGCTCCTGCCAAGTCGGAATTCCCGGTAAAGGTGGCTGTGGAACGACATCCGCCACCCCATTGAGCCCGGTTCCATCTCCGTTCGTAACCCAGCAGATGCCTGGCCTCATGCTCAACAACCTCAGTCAACTTGGACGCATAGTCCTCGGCGCTCAGGCCGGGACGGTAAAGCGTGTCGCTGAAGACAAAAGCCTTGTCGCTTCGGTCCCGGTTCCCAACGTCCACCTTCTCGGCCAGACCAACGAAGGACCCATACTGCGAAAACGCGGAACCGTTCGCGCCGACATAGATGGTGGAATACGGAAGAGCCGGACTGGCCCTGAAGGTGGTGAAGCTGACACCCAACTCAGCGAAGCTTCGATTGAGTGCGGTGAGAACGGAAGAAATGATCGTATCTTCCTGCCCGACAAAGTCGCCCGGCGCCTTGAACTGCGGGACTTGGATGTTGTCCACATGAACCGGGCCGTTATAGACAACTCCCGATGCCCCATCGAAATCGAGGTAAAAGACCTGGCCGGAAAGCAGGCTGAGGTCCTGGTCCACGAGCCTCAGGTCCTCAAGGTGCGTCGTGTCTGAGGCGGCGACCTGCGAGAGAGAGTCAAATCCTGCCGAAGGGGGGCCATTGGCCGCACGCAGTGTTTCGACCAACACATCAGGCCAGCCTGAAGAAGTTGTCACGGTCGCCGGAGAGCTTCCTGACTGGCGATCATGGTCCCCGGAAACATTAACCGGCTTCGCCGAAGAACCGGATTCAGCCGACACTAAACCACTATCATTCTGTGATCGCGCTTCCTGGGGACTCGCCTGCGGATCGGCGGAAACCGGTCCGTCTGCACCGGGCGTCAGCTCATCCCCGTGAGTCTTGAATGGAGAGGGGGCAGGATCATCCTGCGCCGGCCCATCGGGCTGCGCGGTTGTCTCCGGCCCTGCCTTGCGCACGGATCTCGCGCGCGATGGCTCCGGAACCGCTGCGTTGGTTGCCGCCTCCGCGCCCGTCAATCCCTCGAACAAATCAAAGGAGGGCGCCGAACCCGGAACGTGGGAATCACTCCCGGCAGGCAATTCGGATGCCTGGACGATGATGGCCTGGTCGGATTGGGCGGTGAGCAAGTCGTGGGCGTGGGAAAGCAGCAGCGCGTTGTCCGCGGAGAGCATGATCCTCGGCTCCATTGCCTCCAATGTAAACTTGTTTGGCGCTCCTGCCATCCTCCGTTGCGGGTTCAGCCACATAAAGTACTCCCCAGTCAGTACACTCCAAACCGGGATCATGCTATCGGGTTGACCGACAGGTTAGGCGCCAGCAAAATTAAACACAAGAAAATTCTTATCGTTTTTTCAAATCGGAGAGTCGGGTGATTAGCATTGACTTCCACCCCTGTTTTTTGTTACCACAAGGCTGTCTCATCGCCGTGTCAAGGTTAGCAAGGCCCAGTTCTCTTGTTTTCCCAGTGATCAAGCTCGCGAATTGGACAAACGCGGCCTGTGCCGTGACGATCATCTCCCTGCCGCTGTGTTCCGCAGCCCCGATTGAGCCGGGAACGACGAATAGCCTGACTCTGAGCGCGTTTTTGCAACTGGTCGTCGAGCACAACGAGAGCGTCCAAGCCCGGGTGCTCGAATTCCAGATCGCCCAAAAGAAGTTCAAAGCGGAACGCGGGATTTTTGAGCCGGAGTTGCTCCTGTCGTACGACCGCGTGGAAAACAAACGCGAGAACACGGCCGAACAACGGCGAAGCACCGGCATCCCCCAGTTCGAGGAGAAGAACAACATCTATACTGCCGGTCTCGACGCACTCATTCCCACAGGAGCCAGGATTCGGCTGGGTTACTCCCTGCATGATCTTCGCAACAATCTGCAGGATCCACCCTTTGGGATTATCGTCACCAACACGCCGCGGCGCGAGTTTCAGACTTTTGCGGGCGTCAACCTCACTCAGCCGCTGCTCAAAAACGCCTGGTTTTCGGCAACCCTGGCAAACATCCGCCTCGCCGCGCTTGCCTCGGACGTGGCCTTTCAGGAGTACAGACACCAGATGATGCTGGTCATCTCCACTTCCGAAGCAACCTATTGGAATCTTTACCTGGCTCAGGAACAGGTGCGATTCTTTCGCGAGTCAACCTCCCTGGCTGAAACCTTGGTGCGCGACAATGAAGCGCGCTTTCAAACCGGCAAAGGCTCCGAACTTGAAATCCTGGAAGCCAAGGCGGGCCTGGCGCTGCGCAAGACCAAACTCGCCGAAGCCGAACAGAAACGCGTCGAAACGGCCACGCAGATGTTGACGCTTATTTCCCAAACCGCAACCGAGCCAACATCAATCCTCCAGGCCGTCGATTCGCCGATGGGTTCGGTGTTCGGGCCTCAGCCCGCGGAAAGCGCGCAAACCGCCCTGGAAATGAACCCGGACTATATTGGCCAGCTGAAAAAGCTGACGGAGGAAAACATACGGGTGGCCTACGCCAGGAACCAGCATCTCCCCGAAATCGATCTGAAGGCAAGTTACGGCCTCAACGGGTTGGGGCCAGACCCTGAAAGTTCATGGGAGGATGTGCAGCAAAGAGGATTCCCGTCCTTTTCCGTCGGCGTTGAGTGGCACATTCCACTCGGCGGCGGGATCAAGGCGAGGAACGAACTGGCCGCCGCGAAACTGCGCAAGCAACAGGCCCTCATCACGTTGAAAGAAACCGAAATCCAGATCCTCAACGCCATCGATACAGCCCTGCGAAAAATTCGCAGTACGCATGATGCCATTGGTGATTATGAGCAAATCGTTTCCTTCAACCGAAACCTGCTCGACAGCGAACTTGAACGGTTGGAAGTTGGAAAGATCGGCAGCCGCCGGGTGCTGGAGGTTGAGGCGAGCCTGTTTGAGGCGAAGAACGCCGTCGTCGAAGCACAAGTGCAAAACGAGCGGGCCCGGCTTGAGTTGGAACTGGTTCAAGGCACTGTCCTGCGGTCACGGAACCTTGATCTGCCGCAGAAGGAAATCAAACTGCGGACGGCGGGTCTGCTCAAGCAGGTTGGGCTCTCGGAGCACCAGTACCGGAGTCTGCTCAAGGATTTGCAATTGACAAGGGAGAGGCGAATGCCGTTCTCCCAAACCGGAGCGCAAGAGGAACGCGGCGGACTTGGACGCACCTCTGCGCCGCAGTTCATCAGCACGGACGATGACGAAAAGACACCGCGTATTCTTCGTCAGACCATTGATGAGTTGAATACAACCAGACCCCAGAAGTGATTCGACCTAACATGAAAAGCTCCAGAACTACTCTTGAGCGGTTTTTCGGGAAGGTATCTCTCGCATTTCCCGGATTCCCAGTCGTTCAGGCATCGGGGACGCTCGTTTTGGCGTGTTTTGCGCAAGCGGCAGCCCTGCCGCCTTCCCCCGGCATCACCGAGCCCTTTCTCGACGTGACCCTGAGCGCTCCCGTGCCAGGCATCATTACAGCCCGTAAATCACGCGAAGGCGACTTTGTCCAGGAGGGCGCAGTGATCCTTGAGTTGGACAAAAAGTTGGAGGAACTGGAAGTCGAACGCCGCAAGCTTGTGCGCGACCAGAAATGGAGCGACTTCGATGGGACCCAGAAATTGTTTAAGACCACCAAAGGGATCAGCAAAGAAGAGGTGGAGAAAAAAGAGGCCGAATACAAAGTCGCTGCGGTTGAGCACGACATGGCAGCGGAACAATTGCATCGGCGCCAGGTGATCTCGCCCCTGTCAGGCACCATCACCGAAATCACGCTGGAAGTGGGCGAAGCCTGCCAGCCTTACCAGCCGCTGGTGCGCGTGGTGGACGCCCGTCGCTGTTACTTCATCACCAACACCGAAGCCAAACTCGTAGCCGGACTGAAGCTCGACCAAACCGTGAAGATGGAAATCGACACAGAGGCCGGTACGATGACCGTTCAAGGAAAGATTGTTTTCCTATCGCCCGTGGTGGACCCCGCCAGCGGCCTGCGGAAGGTCAAGGTCCTCTTTGACAACGGCGACGGCAAAGTTCGGCCGGGCGTGTCGGGCCGGATGCTTTTGGAGTAAGTCCGCGCATGTCCTCCGAACTTCCAGGCCTCAACCAACAGCAGACCGCGGCCCTGCGGGAACTTGCCGAATTGCGGAACTTCGATGGTCTCCCGAAGGAATTCTGGCCGCGCTACCTCGGCAGTTTGGCCGGTCTTGCCTCCGCCAGCGCGGCGGTGTTGTTGGTCCAGGACCCCGCGCGGTCGGTGGCATGGAAACGAGTAACCGAATGGCCCGCTCATCTCGCGCCATCGCGGTTCCTCGCGGCGTTCCACGGCCAGCTTGATTCCTTCGCCGCAGACTGCCTGAAGAATGGCGGAGACCTGCTCGCGTTACTTGAGCCCGGGCCATCCAAAGCCGCAGGTCATTATGTCGTTGCTTCCCGACTCAGACTTCACCGCGCGTCTGAGGTCTGTGTTGCCGCCTCGCTTCTCTCGGAGGTCAGTGAACCGACCGCGCGGGAATCGCTCCTCCGGCTGCATCTTGCCGCGGACGTCCCGGAGTCCTACCAAATGCATCAGGCCGTCCGACAATCCGACGGGGACGTGCAGAAGCTCGCTGTCGCACACGATCTGATGGTGGCCGTCAACGCGGAGAAGCGGTTTCTCGCGGCGGCACTGGCGTTCTGCAACGGTCTGGCGACGAGCTTCGGTTGTGAACGTGTCAGCCTGGGCTGGCTGGAAGGTGGTTACATTCGCCTCCGGGCCATCAGTCGTACGGAAAAGTTCGATCGCAAGATGGCTGCCGTCCACTCGCTGGAAACCGCGATGGACGAGGCGCTCGATCAGGACGAGGAAATTTTCTGGCCTGCGCCCGAGGGCACCGCTGGGGTCACCCGCGATCACGCGAGATTTGCGAAGGAGCACTCCGCCGGGCACGTCTGTTCGCTGCCGCTGCGCCTGGATGGCAAGGCCGTGGCCGTTGTGACCTGTGAACGGCAGGATGCCCCATTCACGGTTACCGAGGTCGACCAGTTGCGTCTCTGCTGCGACCAGGCCATCCGCCGCCTCGCGGATTTGCATCGAAGCAACCGTTGGGTCGGGGCGCGCCTGGCCGCCTCATGGAAGGAACTGTTCGCGGTCATGCTTGGCCCGAAACACACTTGGGCGAAGGTCACCGCCCTGCTGGTGGTGATTCTCCTGGCGGTGCTTTTCTTCGCGCGCGTGCCCTACCGTGTCGAAGGCAATTTCGTCCTGAAGAGCGACGACGTTTCGTTCCGCACCGCGCCTTTTGACGGCTACCTCGAGGAGGTATTCGTGCGACCCGGCGACGCGGTGAAGGCTGGTGACAAAGTGTTGAAGCTTGCGACGCGCGAGCTCGAACTCGAAGAACTCGCCGCGCTCGCCGATCTCGGCCGCTTCCAGCGCGAAGCCGAAAAGGCCCGTGCCACCAACGGCCTGGCCGAGATGCGCATCGCGCTGGCGCTGGCCGATCAATCGAAGGCGCGACTCGAGCTCGTGCGCTATCGCCTGGCCGAAGCGACTCTCAAGTCTCCATTCGACGGTGTCGTCGTCGAGGGCGACCTGCGGGAACGCCTCGCCGCGCCCGTGAAACAAGGCGACGCGCTGCTGAAGATTGCCCGCGTCGAAAATCTTTACGTCGAAGCCGAGGTCAATGAACGGGACGTGCATGACATCTTCGACCGGCAGCGTGGCGAAGTCGCGTTCGTCAGCCAGCCGAAGCTCAGCTTCCCTGTTCGCATCGTGAAGCTGGAGCCGGCGGCCTTCCCGCGCGCGGAGGGAAATGTGTTCCTGGTCCGCTGCGAGTTCGAGAAGGGCGTCGAAAAATGGTGGCGCCCTGGCATGAGCGGCCTGTGCAAGCTGAACGTCGGACGGCGGACGCTCTGGTGGATTCTCACGCACCGGACGGTTGATTTCCTGCGCATGAAACTGTGGTGGTGAGTCATGGCTGCACCTTCCTCCACCTTCAGCGAGTCCTGGCATCGCGTCGCCAACCAGCGGCTCTGCCTGCGCGCCGGCGTCAAGGTCCGCCGCCAGAATTTCCGCGGCGAACGCTGGTTTGTCCTGGAAAACCCCCTCACCAACGAGTTCTTCCGCCTCACGCCCGCGGCCTACGCGTTTGTGGCCCGGCTCGATCCGAAGCGAAGCGTCGATGAGGTATGGCGCGAATGCCTCGAAAAGGCCGTTGATTTGCTCGCCCAATTGTATCTCGCCAACCTCCTGCAGTATGATACTGCGAGCGACAGTGGCGCGTTGTTCGAGCGCTACCGAAAACGCCGCCAGCGCGAATGGCAGGCGCGTTTCCTGAACATCATGTTCATGCGCTTCCCGCTGCTCGATCCGGACCGGTTCCTCGTGCGCACACTGCCCGTGGTCGGCAAGTTCATCAACCGGTTCGGCGCGGTGCTGTGGCTGGGGGTCGTCGGCGCGGCACTAAAGGTCGCCGCCGATAACTGGGAAGAGTTGAAGCAGCAAAGCCAAGCCGTGCTCGCGCCAGGCAATCTGCCGCTGTTCTACCTGGGACTCGTCATCATTAAGACGATTCACGAATTCGGCCACGCCTACTTTACGAGAAAGTTCGGCGGAGAAGTGCACGTCATGGGTGTGATGCTGATGATTTTTACGCCCGTGCCCTATGTGGACGCATCGTCCTCGTGGGGCTTCCGCTCGCGAGGACAGCGTCTCCTCGTCGGGGCGGCGGGCATGATCGCGGAACTGTTTTTCGCATCGTTGTTGACGTTTGTCTGGGCCAACACCGGCCACGGCACGTTGCACAGCCTGGCTTACAACATGATGTTCACCGCGTCGGTCTCCACCGTGGTCTTCAACGCCAATCCGCTGCTGCGCTTCGACGGCTACTACATGCTCAGTGACCTTCTCGAAATCCCGAACCTCTCGCAACGGGCCAACCAGCACTTGCGCCACCTTTGCGAACGCTGGCTCTTCGGCCTGAAGAAATCCGAAAGCCCGGCGCGCACGCGCAGCGAAGCGGTGTGGCTCGCGGTGTACGGCGTCGCGAGCGGAGTTTACCGAGTCATCGTCTTCGGCGGCATTCTGCTCGTCGTTGCGGACCACTTCTTCCTAATCGGCATTGTGATGGCGGCGGCGTGCTTCGTCTCCTGGATCACCGTTCCGGTCGGTAAGTTCATTTACTACCTCACCGCCAGCCCGAAGCTCGACCGGCAACGGCCGCGGGCCGTTGCTGTGGCGCTTACGATGGTCGCACTCGTGCTCGGAGTGCTGCAGTTCCTGCCGTTTCCAAGTCATTTTCGCGCGCCTGGAGTGATGCAGGCGCAGGAATGGACGCAAGTCGTCAACGAAACTGCCGGCCACCTGACCGAGCTGATCGCCCCGCCGGGCGAGCTCGTGAGCACCGGTCAGCCACTCCTGCGGTTGCGCAGCGCCGAACTCGAGTTTGAACTCGCGCAGGCCCGCGCAAGTCAGGTCGAAGTGGAAACCCGTCTCCGCACCGCCCTGGCCCGCCAGACGGCCGATCTCAAGCCCCTGCGCAGTATGCTGGAAACCGCCACCAACCGCGTCGCAAAACTGCTCGCCGATCAAAAGGCATTGATCGTTCGCGCGCGCCACGACGGTCTATGGGTGGCGCCGGAGTTAAACGATTCCGTGGGACGCTGGCTCCCGCGCGGGACGTCCCTCGGGCTGCTCGTGAACCCCACGGGATTCCAATTCACGGCGACCGTGAAACAGGAGGAGGCCGCAGCGCTGTTCGCCCGAAAACTTGCCAGAGCCGAGGTGCGGCTCTACGGGCAGGTCGGCGATGTGCTCCAGACGCATCGATGGAAAGTGGTCCCCGGGGGCCAGGGAGTGTTGCCCTCCCCGGCGCTCGGCTGGCACGCCGGCGGCGAAATGCCCGTGACGCGCGACGACCCGCGCGGCGTGAAATCGGCTGAACCGTTCTTCGAGGTCCACGCTGAACTCAGCGCCGACGAGAGAATCGCTTTCCTTCATGGCCGTTCGGGCAAAATCCGTTTCGAGCAGGAATGGGAACCGCTGCTGCCCCGTTGGATTCGCAGCCTGCGCCAATTGTTGCAGAAGCGGTATCAGTTGTAGCCACCTATGCCTGGCAGCGACATCGAAGCCACCAGCGCGCCCGCAGTGCGCACGCTCAGCGCCGACTATTGCCGCACCGCGTACCGTGTGCCGGAGCGCCCGCTCAAGGGGCTGGACTCCGCCGTGAACTGGGGCATCGGCATATACGAGCGGCGCGGCGCACAGCGTGAGCAACTTACGGAACAGGCCGAACGCGTCGAAGCATTCGCCAAAGATTACGCCGAACTCAAGGACCACGGCCTTCAGGAACGGCTGTTCCATTTCCGGGACCATTTCCGGCGCGAAGCCAATCCGGACGGGGAAGTTCTCCTTCCCGCGTTGGCCGCGATACGTGAGGCGGCGCATCGGTGCGTCGGCCTCCGCGCCTTCCCCGTGCAATTGGTGGGGGCGCTGGCGCTTCATCGCGGCTGGCTCGCGGAGATGGCGACCGGCGAAGGCAAGACGCTCACCGCCGGCCTGGCCGCCGTCCTCGCGGGCTGGTCGAAACGGCCAACGCACATCATCACGGTGAACGACTACCTCGCGCAGCGGGACGCCGACTGGCTGCGCCCGCTCTACGTTTTCTGCGGGGTCCGCGCAGGCTGCGTCACCGCACCGATTGACGCCAACGAGCGCGCCAGGGAATACGGCCGCGACGTGACCTACACCACCAGCAAGGAGTTGCTGGCGGATTTCCTCCGCGACCGCTTGCGCCTCCGCAGCCTGCACAACCCGACCCGGCGTCTGATTCGCCGTCTGCTCCAGCCGCGCGACACCGTGACGGCCGGACTCGTTCTGCGCGGCCTGCACACAGCCATCGTGGACGAAGCCGACAGTGTGCTGATCGATGAGGCAGTCACTCCGTTGATTATTTCCGCAACGCGCAAGAACGAGATGCTACGCGAGGTCGGCCGACTCGCGGCGCAGATTGCGAACGAACTCCAACGTGAAGACGACTACCGGATCGATCTTCGCTACCGGGAAGTCGAACTCACGCAGGCTGGCGAACGGAAACTCGCCGCGCGCTGCGGCGGCTTGCCCGGCTTTTGGCGCAACGACCGCCGCCGCGTCGAGATCGTGCGCACGGCCCTTGTCGCTCGAGAGTTTTTTCACCGGGACCGGCAATACATTCTCGCTGATGGCAAAGTCGTGATCGTTGACGAATTCACCGGCCGACCGATGCCGCAGCGGACCTGGCGCGAAGGTTTGCACCAGGCCATCGAGGCGAAGGAGGCTATCGAACTCTCCGACCCGACAGAGACCGTCGCGCGGATGAGTTTTCAGCGGTTCTTCCGTTGCTTCCACCGGCTGGCGGGGATGACCGGCACAGCGTGGGAAGCCGCCGCGGAGTTTTGGCAGACTTACGGTCTGCCCGTCGTTCGTGTGCCGCAAAACAAACCCTGCATCCGCCAGCATTGGCCCGACCGGTTCTTCCTGAAAGAGTGTGAGAAATGGGCCGCAGTCGTCGACGAGATCGAAGCAATCCATCGCGCGGGCCGACCGCTGCTCGTCGGCACCCGCAGTGTCGCGGCAAGTGAACAGCTTGCCCGGCGACTGACTCAACGCGGCCTCGATTTCCGCCTCCTCAACGCCACCCGCCTCGCCGAGGAGGCGGTGATTATCGCGGTGGCCGGCGAGCGGAGGCGCATCACAATCGCGACGAACCTGGCCGGTCGCGGCACGGACATCCGACTCGGCCAGGGCGTCAGGGAACTCGGCGGTCTGCACGTCATCGCGACCGAGCGCCACGAGTCCGGCCGCGTTGACCGTCAGCTTTTCGGCCGCGCCGGCCGCCAAGGTGACCCCGGCAGCGCACAGGCCTTCGTCAGCGCCGAAGACGATTTGGTGCGCCGGCATCTGCCTGTGATGCTGAAGAAGGTGCTGCTCTCCACTCCCAACGCGGCGTTGGCCAGGACCGCCTTCGCGCTTGCGCAACGGCGCGCTCAGAGATTGGCTCGCAAGCAGCGACTGGCGGTGCTCCGGTCCGACGCCGGGGCAAACCTGCCGGTTTGCCGCGACGACCCGCAGGTCGTCGCCCACCATTTCGGAAATTTCTTTTGGCAATCACTCTAGTCTAGACTAGCTTAGCTAAGTTAGCCGGCGACTTTGTCGCGCCAGACGCGCCGCACGGTCACGGCGTCGCTGCGCGGTAGTAAACCGCGCCGTTCGTTGGCGCCGGCCGTGTCCAAATGAAGCTGCCGGATCCGGGCAACGTGTTCGTGGCTACCGCGGTCCAGGTGTCGGCCGGACCAAGATTCGTGGCGCAGAGCAGACGGTGAAGGCGACCTGGAACTCCGCGACAAGCGATCATGATATTCGTGCTTTCTGCGGAAATGGAGAGCACAGGTCCGCCCAGGACAGTCAGCACCGCCGGGGGGCTGGTCAGTGCGAGGTAGGCGTTCGTGACGACGACCTGGTAAACGCCGGCGTTCGTGCGAGTCGCGGCGGCAAACGTCAGCCCGCTGTTCGTGGCGCCGGGAACCGCCACGCTTTCCAACAGCCATTGGTAACCGATCGGCGGGACGCCGGAAGCCAGCACGCTCAAGCTCGCAGGATCGCCTTCAGCCACGGTCACGCTTTGCGGCGGACCAAGGATGTTCAACGCAAGCGAGTTGAAGGTGAGTGAGACGAGGCGGCTGGTGACCGAGCCCGCGAAGTTTCCGACAACGACCTGATAAGTGCCTTGCGCGCCGGGAGCCGCATTACTGATGGTCAAGAGCGCGTTTGTCTCGCCGGGGACAATCCGGTCGTTGTGAAACCAGACATAAGTGACTGCTGGCCCGCTTGCCGTGACGACCAGCGAGGTCGAAGCGCCGGGGGCCACGGCGACGCCGCTGGGCTCCGTGAGGATGAACGGACGCGAGTCCACAGTGAGCGTTGCGACCGTACTCGTGACTGAGCCGGAATTGTTCGTTGCGATGGCAGCGTAGTTCCCGGCGTTGGCCGCCTGTACGTTCGTCAGAAATAGTGTCGTATTGGTCGCGTCGGGCAGCAGCGCGCCGTCCTTGATCCAGAAGTAGCTGATAACGTCTTGCCCGGTGGCAATGGCTTCGAAGGCGACGTCCGTTCCAGCCAGGGCATTCGTACTCATCGGCTGGATAACGAACGTCGGGAGGGTTTGCACGAACTCGAACGCGCCGCTGTCGCCGCGGAGGCCCTGCGGGCGTGGGACGCCTCGCTGATCCACCGGCGGATAGTTGGTCAGGAGGATGTCGCGCGCCGGGCTGTCCGCCAGAAGGGCCATCGTGCGGGTGGGACCACCGTTGGTGTTAAGCGGGCCGAGGATCGGATCGGTGTTCACGCGGCTGCCCGTAGCAGTCAAGATGATGGAGTCGTCGGAGCTGAGGTTGTACCCGCCGTCGGTGACGCCGCTGAAAAAGTTGGCGGGGGCGTTGGTGGCGAGAACGGAATTGCGCAGGGTAATTGCGCCGTTGAGGCTGGCGATGCCACCGCCAAACGCACGGCCGGTGTTGGTATCGCCGAGCGGTCCCGGGGCAGCTTCGTTGAAGGCCAGGGTGAGATTGATCAAGACCGCGGAGTTCGAGACCATCATCAGGGCGGCACCACGTCCGTCGCCGCGCGGTGCGGTCGAGTCCGCGAGCAGGGGGGCGCCTGAGCCACCCATGGCGCGGTTGAAGGCGAACGTGGAGTTGCTAACAGCTACGTGGCCGATCACAGCGTAGAGGGCGCCGCCTGCCGCCTCGGAGCCGGGCACGTTGTTCGTGGTGGCCTCCGCATAACTGCCGCCTTGGGCGAGATTGTCGTTTAGCGTACAGGCATCAACAATCAGCGAACCGACGGATGTCACTTCTGCTCCAGCGTGCAGTCGCGCAGGAGAAGCGATCCCGCGTTGAACGCCGCGCCTCCCTGCCCGTCGCCGGGATTGCGGGTCTGTCCCGATCCGCCGCCTGCGGCAGAGTTGGCGCCGAAGCCGGTTTGTTCCGCAACCGCGGTTGCATTGCTGTCCACAAAGAAAGCGCCACCATAGGCATGCCCGGCGCCGGCATTGGTGGAGGGAGCCCCTGCGCCAACCGCGGTGTTGGTGAGACACTTAGCCGAAACGAGCTGTATAAATCCGGCGGTGACAGCCAGCGCGCCGCCCGCGGCATCACCCGCCCGACTGTATTCGCCCGAGGACAGCAACCGGGCTACGCCGCCGAGTGCGTGGTTGCGGAGGAAGACAGAGTCTCGCACTTGGCACTCGCCGCCGACCGAGAACAAGGCGCCGCCCAACGCGGTGCCGCTTAAGGCCGGAGTCAGTCCGGCAGAAGAAACGGAAGTACCCCGGCCACCCACGGCGTTGTTATCTGCAAGAAGGCAATCCTGGAGTGTCACTCGTCCGCCGCGATTGCAGATGGCAGCGCCCAAGCCACGTCCGCCCGGAGTGGACGTGAAGTTGGTTGTCATGTCAACACCGGCGTCGCCACCGACCACAACAAAGTTGGTCAGCACGCAGTTGGTGAGGGCAATCATGCCGCCCAGGTTCAGGATACATGCGCCACAGCCATCGCCCCCTGGCTGTGGCAGTGTGGCATTCGCGCCATTCGTGCCGGTGTGTCGTCCGTTCGCGAAGGTTATCCCACTCGCAGAAAAGCTTACATTAGTCGGCAACTGGAAAAGCCGCGTCAGCCCGTCACCGCTGAGGACGACATCGTGTCCGTTGGCCTCGAGAGCGGTGTCAAACTGAAGCACAATCGAGTTCGTAAGCACGATGACTCCGTCATTCTCGAAGCGCAGAAGCCCGCCATCGCGCAACGCCGTGGTTAGCGCCGGAAGGCTGACATTGGCGACGCGTTGCGTCACCAGGAACGGCGCAGCACTCAGGTTCAGACTCCCCGTCTGGTCGCCGTCAACAAATTGTCCTAGAATGCTGTCGTCGCGCTTCAGGATAACGCCCCGCACTTTATTGGTCGTACCGACCCAGGGATGCACGAAGCTCCCATTCGCAAGTCCGGTTTGCAGGTCGAGGCTCAATTCGATCCTCGCATTGTTCGGCTCCGTCACGTTGATCGTGTTTGTGGTGGTGAGCTTAACGAGGTTCGTAATGCCAAGCGCGAGGTCGGCATCGGCGATTGTTGCGAGACCATTTGCCCAGTGCAACACGCGCGTGTCATTAGGCGGGGCCGTGTACGGCGAAGCGAGAAATGCGACCTCATTGGAGAAGCCTGCCGGATAAGTGGCCCAGTTGGGATCAGGCGGTTTTATCCACTGCAGGCTGCCGTCAAGGTTGGCAGGATTGTCCGTCGAAGGAGACACCCAACCGAGCAGCGCGCCGCGTCCTCCGTACAGCGTGAGATAAAACGGCCAGCGGTTGGCCTGACTAATCATGGCAGACGCTGTGAACGCCGTGTCGTCACCCAGACTGCCCGAGACCGTGAACGCCCCGTCTTGACCAAGCGTCCCGGTCCCGAATCCATGCCCACCGGGAGCGAGCGGGTCTGAGGAGTTGCTCATCACCACAAAGGTGTAGCTTCCGACCGGGGGGGCGTTGCTGCTTGCAAGCCCGGAAGCCAGCCGCTCCAACTGCACCTGAGCGGAGCCGGTGCCGCCAAGGAGGCTGCCGGTGATGATGCCGGCGGCGTTGGTCGGATTGAGTTGCAGATTCAGGAAGCGATTCACGCCCCCGAGAATCCCCTGAACCGAGGCGCTGTCGCTGCGGTCGAACCGTCCGGTGTACTCATACGTGCCGCCCTGGTGGAGAATCGTTCCGCTGAAAAAGCCGTCGGTTTTGAGGACCAGAGTCAGGAATCCCGAGTTCTCGATCGCCGGCGAATTGGTGGCATCGAAGAGGCCGTAGTAAGTGCCGGCGAATCGAATCAACGGGTCTGTTATGAAATTGGCAGTCAAGCGGAAGTCGGTCGCATTGGTGGGAACTTGGAAAGTGAGCACGGGCGCGGCGGAAGTCACCGAGCCGGTCCACATTTGAAACACGCTTCCGCCAGCTGGTGTCGCCGAGAGCGTGTAAAAGCGGCCCACTTGAAGAGCTTGACCATTAGTCGCGCCAACGACCGTGCCCGCTCCTACGATCTGAAGATTGAGCGGCACCTGGACCAGGTAGAAAAATGTAACGGACGCCGAGTTGGTAGAGTGGTTGCCCTCCCAGTCAATGCTCTCGACGGTTACTGTGGTCCATCCTGGCAGAGGTGAGACATTGATCTCCCAGTTGGTCGTGCCCGTAGCGATTTCCAACGGGCCGCCTTGCACCTGGTAAACAACGCGCGCCACGCTCACGTCATCACTTGCCGTGCCGCGAAGCGTAACCGTTTGATTTGTGAAACGCGAGTTGGGGGAAGGGGAAACAATGCTGACCGCCGGTGGCGACTGACCCGTCTGGTTTGTCTGATTGAGAATGGAAATCCGAACGTAATAGAGTTCCTGGTCCGACGGCACGCGGGTGGTTGTGTTGGTGTAGGAGACGGGCAGGTCGCTGAAGACCTGGTAGTCGGGACCGAGCAGGTTGCCAAGATCGACAACGCCTGCATTCGTTGAGAGCATGTTGAAGCGCTGCAGGATGTTGGTGCCGTCGTTGGAGTTGGTGCTTTCAAGCACACGGCCAAAAACGGTGAATCCGCCATTCTGGCTGTCGAGGGTACTCGAGTTATCGCCGAGATTGAAGAACCACTGGCTCGTCGCCGAGTTCGGGTCGTCACCGACCTTGGCCATCGCAATGGTAGCGAATGTATTGCTGATGCGCGGGCCCACGAGGAACTCATTGGCCAGCCGTCCGTATTTGGTCACCTCCAGATAAGCGGAGAATGGATTCGAGCTCAGCGGATCGCTCACGGAGAACCCGCCTCCCTGCACGACGAATCCCGGAACGCATCGGTGCAGGAAGCTGTTCGAATAAGCCCCGCTGCGCACGTAAAGCAGGAAATTGCGCACGGTTTCAGGCTTGTCATTGTCGAACAGCTCCACGTCCATTCTCCCCAATGCATTGGTCCCCTGTTGGACCTCAAAACGGACAATGGTGTTGGCTTCATTTTGGCCGTCGGGAGAGTCAGCCGAAACACGCGCCGTTTCCAGATGGAGAACCAGCAGGGGAAAAAAGAAAAAACAGCCCGACCACGTCAGGCTTCGACGGGAGTTCTGTGATGGGCCGCCGATTACCCGATCAGCCCCGCCGTTGACGAATGCCGCCTTTCGCGTATACCAAGCAACCCAATTATCAATTACCACAGGAAGTCCTTCTCTTAGCTGACTATCCCTCAGAAAACAAGCCTAATCGTCCGTGGTCGTGGCTTGGTGGCTTGGCCATGTCATGGTTAGAAGGCGGATATAATATTACAACTTCTCGCAATTGCGATTGGGTGATCCGAAAGGGTTGCCCTCTTTTTTTCCCCCTGATTTTTCGGACCGTGTGCTGTCCCACAGCTTTCGAGCAGGCTGGCAAGTCCAGTCGCTGCCACAACGCCGCGCGCCGGCGTCAACACACAAATCAAATCTAAAAGATTGACTGCGCAAGAAGGAAGTCCATAATGCGCACAAGCCTATGAGTCGTATTGGAGGAGGAATTGTCTTGCGTCGGTTACAAGGTCTTCTCCCGTCTATCACCGCGTTTGTCTGGCTTGGGTGCGCTGCGATCGCAGAGGATGCGCCCGACATTTTGTGGATGCATGGAGGGGCTGGAGAGCAGTTTACATCTCTCGCCATGTCCGCAAACGGCTCACTTCTGGTATCGGGCGACGCATACGGACTCGTGAAAATCTGGCGTTTGTCAGACGGATTCCTGCTGAGAACCTTCGAAGGACACACCAATTTCGTCGAGAACGTGGCGCTGTCTCCGGACGAGAGCGTTGTAGCGTCGATAGACTCGGGTGGCGCGCTAAAGTTGTGGAATACCCAGGACGCGACATTACGGTGGAGCATAAAGGCAGAGTCCGGCAATTTGAATCTGGTGCGCTTTGCTCCAGACGGCCAGACGATAGCCACCTCCGGCGGAGACAAAATAATCAGGCTCTGGCGGGTCCCCGATGGCACATTGATTCATGAACTGGTCGCGCACTCCCAGCCTGTCAGTGGAATTGATTTCTCTCCAGACGGGCAAAAATTGGTGTCCACGTCCTGGGACCGTTCGTTGCTGGTCTGGCGCGTTTCTGATGGTTTGCTCCTCGGAATGATCGACAACGTCTTTCGGGGATGGGCAGTAGCATTTTCGCCTGACAATACGACCGCAGCAGTAGCTTCATCCAAGCACGTGCGAATCTGGAACATAAACGACGGCTCGCTTGCGCATATACTCACGAATTACGAAAGCACGGTCATCTCAGTCGCATACTCCGCCGATGGTTCTACCTTGGCCGCAGGGGACGTGAAAGGCACGGTCAAGCTCTGGAATGTGAGTTCGGAAACAGCGCAGGACATTTACCCGTATCAGAACACCCTAAGCATGAGCTCTCACCCGGTGACGCTCTCAGGCGACGCCACTGTGATGGCGTTTAACACGCCCGAGCAGAGCCTGAAATTATGGCGTGCCGGCAATCCTTCCGGACTGACCACGATTACCGCATACAGGCAATTTGTCAGTTCAGTCGCCCTTTCGCCCGATGGGCGCCTGCTCGCGACCGCGGGCGGGGGCGAAAGAGTCCATGTATATCGGACTTCCGATGGTTTGGCTGATCCGGTCCTCGAAGATGTTTCGCCCTCCAACGGCTGGCAGGTAGCCTTCTCACCGGATGGAAAGTTGCTCGCTGGCGGAGATAATACTGGCCAGATCAAGCTCTGGCGCACGAGTGACGGTCAATCGGCGCGCCAGATTGCCGCCCACACAGCGACTGCGGAGTCGATCACTGCCTTGGCTTTCTCGCCTGACAGCACTCTGATCGCCTCGGGCGGTGCCGATAGCCTGGTAAAAATCTGGCGGGTCGCTGATGGGTTGCCGCTTTATTCCTTGAGCGGACATACTGGAGCTATTTATGCGCTAGCGTTTTCCCGGCAGGGCGACCTTCTGGCTTCGGGCAGCTGTTCTGCTTCAGTTGAAAACGCCGGTTTAGGAATTGAGCTTACGCACTGTTGCCTTAGAAAGGAACAGTGGTATGAGCAAACTAGAACGGCGGCACTTCAGTGCCCAAGAGAAAGT
>QHPW01000360.1 GCA_003219675.1 Verrucomicrobiota bacterium | reverse complement strand
ATCCGGACGTGAAATCGAAGCCATAAACCGGTCGGAATCCGCCTCAACCGCCCTCCGGGCACCTTCTTCCCCACTGGAGGAGAAGGACGGGATGATAGGGCCGTGAATGGTGGGGCGAGACTCCCTCGAGCCCTGATCTCACAACGACAGGAAGTTAGGACTCGACGGAGTCTCGCCCCACCCGGTTCATGGGTCGATCAGCCAACTCGATCTTTGGGGACGAAATACGCTCGAAACCAAGGTCCGCGGGCATACCACAAACGTGGTATGGCGCCCTGTCTGTTCTTTGCTAGACTACCGTCATCCTTCACCGGCGAAACGAAGCGCGGTGATGAAGTTTGTCCAGATTTGGGAGGGGAACCAACACTTCGTCGTCCCTGGTGCCGAGGACACCAGGGACGACAGCTGAGCCCAACCGTAAAGATTGACGGTTGGGCATTTTTGCTTTAGCTCTGCTGACAACCACTTGCTTGACCTCATGCACCTCTCTTCACCCAAAGCATCGCGCCGCTGGCCGATTTATTATTTTCTCTGGTTTGCGTTTGCCGTGCCATCTTGCGCGAGTGACTGGCCGCAGTTTCTCGGTCCGGCACGCAACGGCGCATACCCAGGGAGCGATCTGGCCGACTCGTGGCCAAAAGACGGACCCTCGGTCCTCTGGAAAAAAAAGATCGGTCAAGGCTTTAGCGGACCGGCGGTTTCGAGCGCCAAATTGATCTTGTTCCATCGGCTGGATGACAAAGAGACCGTTGAAAGCCTCGACGCAAACAATGGCAAATCATTCTGGAGTTTTGACTATCCCACCGGTTATCGCGACGATTTCGGCTTCGACGAAGGTCCGCGCGCAACGCCGACGATTTCCGAGGGGAAAGTCTTCACCTTCGGCGCGGAAGGCGTCCTGCACTGCCTGGATTTGAGCACCGGAAAGAAAATCTGGAGCGCGAACGTGAAAAGCAGATTCGAAGCGGCCAAAGGTTTCTTCGGCATGGCCTGCTCGCCGCTGATTGAAGGCAACGCCGTGCTGCTGAACATCGGCGGCGCAAACGGCGCGGGCATCGTCGCCTTCGACAAGGCCAACGGCAGACTGCTCTGGAAAGCGACCGAAGACGAGGCCAGTTACTCGTCGCCGGTCGCCGCCACGCTCGACGGCCGGCGATATGCATTCTTTTTCACGCGGCGCGGGCTCGTGGCCCTGGATCCATCGAGCGGCAAGGTCTTTTTTGATTTTCCGTGGCGGCCCAGGATCCAGGCCTCGGTCAGCGCCGCCGCGCCTCTGGTCATTGATGACCTGATTTTTCTTTCCGCCAGCTATCAAACCGGCGCGGTCCTGCTGCGCGTCAAAGACAATCAGGTTGAAAAAATCTGGTCCAACGATGATTCTCTTTCCAATCATTACGCCACCAGCGTTTATCATGATGGTTTTCTCTACGGATTTGACGGGCGTCAGGAAAGCGGTCCGAGCCTGCGCTGTGTGGAACTGAAGACCGGCAAGGTTCGCTGGAGCGAAGACCGTTTCGGCGCCGGCACGGTCACTTTGGCCGGCCACACTTTGCTGGCGCTCAGGGAAAACGGCGAACTCATGCTCGCGCCCGCGTCGCCGGCCGGTTTCAAGCCTGCCGCCCGCGCGCAAGTCCTGCCCAACGGCGCCCGCGCGTATCCGGCCGTCGCAGACGGTCATCTTTACGGTCGAAGCAAGGACACCTTGATCTGCGTGGATTTGCGGAAACCGAATCCAGTCAAGCCGTAACGAGTCGGAATGAGCGCATCTGAGTTTCTTTGCAACGCTAGTGGCACGGGCGTCCCGCCCGTGAGTTTCTGGTTGGGAGCGAACGGGCGGGACGCCCGTGCCACTATTATGGCGCCACTGCACCCTGACAGAAACTGAGCGCCCGGTCGGAAGGGGGCAGGAGAAATAAGATTGAAACGCGGGCGTGGAAATGGTTTCTTCACTGCACCCATGGCCGACGAAAAGTTAACCGCTCCTCCCCTGCCAGGCGCAGTTTCTCAACGGCTGATGTCCCTGGACGCCCTGCGCGGCTTTGACATGTTTTGGATCATCGGCGCGGAGGACCTGTTTCATGGGCTGAACAAAATCAGCAACACCGGCGTCTTCCGCGTCATCGCGGAGCAATTGGATCACGCGGACTGGCAGGGTTTTCACTTTTACGACCTGATCTTCCCGCTCTTCGTTTTCATCGTCGGCGTGTCCCTGGTCTTCTCGCTTGGCAAGGCCATCGAGACCGCGGGCCGTGGCGCGGCCGTTCGCCGCGTCATCCGGCGCGGCGTGATCCTGTTCCTGCTGGGCATTTTTTATTACGGCGGCTTCAGTCACGACTGGCCCGATATCCGGCTCATGGGCGTGCTCAATCGCATTGCCCTCTGCTACCTGTTCGCCGGGCTGATTTTCTGTTTCTTCCGGCTTAAGGGCATGCTCACGATCTGCGCCGCGTTGCTGATCGGTTACTGGGCGTTGCTGAGTTTTGTGCCGTTCCCGGACGTGCGGCCCGTGGCCGGCGGCGCGCAAACGATCTGCCGCGAGACCGGCATCACCAACGTCGCCCAATTGAACCTGACCAGTACCAACCTGATTTCCGGTGTGTTCGTCAAAGGCATCAACCTCGCACATTACGTGGACCAGAAATATCTGCCCGGAATGAAATGGGACGGCACCTGGGACCCGGAAGGATTGTTGAGCACGCTGCCCGCCATCGCGACGTGCCTGCTCGGCGTGTTTGCCGGACTGTTGCTCAAGAGCAAAAACATCAAGGACAGCCGCAAAGTGCGTTATCTGCTCGCGGCGGGACTGGCGGCCGTGCTGCTCGGTCATGTCTGGGGGCTGCAATTCCCGGTCATCAAAAAAATCTGGAGTTCCTCCTACGTGTTGGTGGCCGGCGGTTACAGCGCATTGCTGCTCGGATTGTTCTACCTCGTGATTGATGTCTGGAAATATCAGAAGTGGTGCCAGCCGTTCCTCTGGATCGGGATGAACTCGATCACGGTTTACATGGCCAACAACATTATTAACTTCGACCGGCTTGGCCTCCGTTTGGCCGGCGGCGACGTGAAACGTTACCTCGACAACGCCGTTGCCACCGGATTCGGCGACCTGATTGTCGCGCTGGTCGGCCTGGGCTTCGGCATCTGGCTCTGTCATTTTCTTTACCGCAAAAAAATCTTCCTGCGCTTGTGAGCCTTTCCTGTAGCCGCAGCTTTTAAGCTGCGCCAATTAAGGAGCCTTGCCAGACGCGCCGGCCACCTAACGCAGGCATCCTTGAGGTAGCGCAGGCATCCTTGCCTGCAGGTTACGGCGGCATCCCTGCCGCCAGTTGCGGGTTTCCGCGCTGAACACGGAAATTTTTGCCACAAAAGAACGCAAGGAACACAAAGTAAAATATGGTGCCTCTGCGAGTCCTTGCTATCCCTGAGCACAATCATGGCCAGAGTATCCAGGCTTCGAAGATCAGGCAGGCTTGATTCGTGTCCATTCGTGTCCATTCGTGGTTGAATTTCCAGTCCGGACCGGCCCGGGGCGTATCTTGACACTGCTCCCGGAGCGCCGGTCTCCGACCCGGCAGGCATTCAAAAGCCCCGAAACGCGCCGGATCGGAGATCCGCGCTCCGCGGTGCCAGTCGAGTAGGGAGCAGTGTCAAGAAGATGCGCCCCGGCCGCTGGCGAGCCAAATGCCCGTTGACAACCGGAAGCAAATCGCAGTAACCCCATCGCGTCTGATGGTGCGTCTTTCAACAAAAATCCTCGCCGGTGTAGCCTGCGCCCTGTTGTGGGTGACCTGTGCCCTGGCCGAAAAAGGAGACGGCCCGGACTGGCCGCAATTTCTCGGCCCCCATCGCAACGGGACTTCGGACGAAACCGGTCTGCTCGACCGCTGGCCGACCAACGGCGTGCCGGTTGTCTGGGAGAAAAAAATCGGTACCGGTTACGGCGCGCCCTCGGTGCGCGGCGATCGGCTCGTGCTGCACCATCGGATCGGCGACGAAGAAATCGTCGAATGTTTCGAGGCCGCCACCGGCAAACCGCTCTGGCGCCAGGGTTATCCCAGCCGGTTCATTGACCCTTACGGCTATAATAACGGTCCACGCGGCACTCCGCTGCTCACCACCGACCGCTGTTACACCTTCGGCGCGGAGGGCAAATTGGTCTGCCTCGAACTGCAAAGCGGCAAATTGATCTGGCAGCGCGACACGGCAAAGGAGTTTGAAGTGCCGCCCGCGTTCTTCGGTGTCGGCAGTTCGCCGGTCCTGGAAGGTGACCTGTTGATCGTCATGGTCGGCGGCCAGCCGAACGCCGGTGTGGTCGGGTTCGACGCCAAATCGGGCAAAACCGTCTGGGAAAGCGTCGGGGAAAAGAACTGGCAAGGCCTGCCGATGACCGGGTGGCCGGGCGAACCGAAAGTGCAGTGGAAACGCTGGGACAAGCAGGCCAGTTATTCGACGCCGGTGGCCGCGACGGTCAACGGTCAGCGACAACTCTTTTGCCTGATGCGGCAGGGATTGGTGTCGCTGAACCCAACCAACGGGGAGGTGAACTTCAGTTTCTGGTTCCGCTCGCGCGTCGAGGAATCGGTCAACGCCATGAACCCGGTGGTGGTGGATGATCTGGTTTTCATTTCCGCGGCTTACTACAGGATTGGTTCGGTTCTGTTGCGCGTGAAGCCGAACAATCGGAGCTTCGACGAGGTCTGGCGCAGCACCGTGCTGGAAATTCACTGGAACACGCCCATCTATCACGACGGTTATCTGTACGCATTCAGCGGTCGCAACGAACCGGACGCGCGTTTTCGTTGTGTTGAGCTGAAAAGCGGCAAATTGATGTGGGACCGCGACGAGAGCTGGCCGTTGCACAGCAGCCACGAGACACCGCAGCCCGGGGTCTATGGCCGCGGCTCGGCGATCCTGGCGGATGGAAAGTTGATTGTGCTTGGCGAAGGGGGACTGCTCGGGCTGTTCAAAATCAATCCGCAACAACCGGAGGAGATTTCACGCTGGCAGGTGCCACAACTGCACTACGCCTGCTGGGCTGCGCCGGTGTTGTCGCGAAGGAAGCTTTATTTGCGCAGTGAAGACGCTTTGGTGTGTTTGAACCTCGCGAAGTAGCGCGTTCCGGCGCCCACGCCGCTTCAATCCGCACCGGCCCTTGCGCCGGGGAAAACCACGAATGAACACGAATTTAAAGGGTCTCGTCCTCGGGCGTAGTGTTTTATCTCCAAAATCTAAATGCTCTATGAGGCCATTTTCGGCGGTCACAGACCGCCGCTACAAACCAAATTAGGACACTGCCTCCTCGGGCAAAGGCTGGTTCACGGTTTCCGGCGCCCAGATGAGCGCCACCAGTCCGATCAGATAGGACGACGCCAGTAACATGGCGGCGAGGCGAAAGCCGGGCAACGCCGTCAGTCCGTGCAACGTTTGCGCCAACGGACCGAGGAGAAAGACGCCGAAGGCTGTGATGTAGCGGCCGACGTTGTAGCAGAAACTCGTGCCGGTGGTGCGCAACCGCGTGGGAAACAGTTCCGGGAAATAAATCGCATACCCGCCGAACGGCGCCAGCGTGCAGAAACCCAGCGCCGGCCAGAGATACCAGACCTGCTTCGGTTCATGGAACGCGTAGAACGTGATCAGCAGACTGCCCCAGGCCATCAGCAGCGTGATCAGGAACGACGGCTTCCGGCCGAACCGCGCCGCCATCGCGGTGAAGAAAAACATCCCGCAGAATGCTCCCACCTGTTGCAGCAACCCTCCCACGGACTTGAGGCGTGTTTTCTCGTCTTCCGTGATGGCTCTACGCAGAATCTCCTCAAGCTTCTCTTTGCGGTCAGCCGTCAGGGGCGCGGCCAACAGATCAGCACGCCCCTCCCTGGCCCCAGCCTGCGGCGTGGCGCGCGAGACCAGCTCGGCGTATTTCCGCTTCTCTTTCTCATCCAGGGCGTTCACCGCCGCAGTGTGCGCCGCCACGGAGTCCGCCTTCAACGCCGCTTCGACCTTCGGGCGTGTGCCCGGTTCGATCGTCGCAATGGCGTTGTCGATCAGCTCGGGTGTGTAAAAGCCGACGCCCCACAGACCGATCTGCCCCGCGATAGCCAGACCGAGTCCGACCAGTGTGTTGCGCCGCCACCTTGCATTAGTGAAGAGGTCGCTGAGGCTGCCGAGATGTTTCGTGGTTTGGTTCTTGACCGCCGCGGCTTTGGCCGCCACCCAGCGCTCCGGCTCTCTGAGCCGCGCAAACACGAAGACGGCAATCAGCGCGGGGAGGGCGCCGAGGTAATACAACCCGCGCCAGCCCCAGCCGAGTTTGTCGCTGGGCACGACCACACCTAGCGACACTGCGGCCAGAATATTCCCAAAGGCCGAGAGCGCCTGCAGGGAGCCCAGGGCTATCGGGCGCGCGCGGTCGGGCATGATTTCGGCGACCAGCGCGGTGCCAACGGCGAATTCGCCCCCCACGCCGGCGCCGGCGAGAAACCGGAAGATGGCAAAATACTCCCAATTCGTCGCCAAACCGCTCAAGCCCGTGCAGGCGGCATAAACCAGGATCGTCAACGCCATCGTCTTGGCGCGACCCCAGCGGTCGCCCAGCGTGCCGAAGATAAGTCCCCCCGTGGCCCAGCCGACAATGAAAATGGACGTGGCCCAACCGCCGTATTTGATCTGCGTGAGCGTGTCGGCCGCCGGCATGAGATCCCGCATCGTAATCGAGCGCGACATGGTAAAGATTTGCTGGTCGAAGCAATCGAACATCCAGCCGAACGCCGCGATCAGGAAAACAAACCAGTGATAGCCGCTTAACTCACGCCACCAGGGACCCGACACCAGGGGCGTGGAGGATTTCGCAGAATTCATGACGTCGATTCACCGATTCCGTCGTGGACCGCGATTCTACCTACGCGTATTTGTTTCTCGAGCCAAGCCTTTTCTGGATAGTGTCCTGATCTGGTGGCGGCGGTGCTGCGGCACAGCCGTGCGCCGCGGCAGCGGCGCACCCACCTTAAGCAGATCAGTTCCGGAGCGAGGTTGCCATGACCTCTCTCCGTTCTTCCGGAGCCGGACGAAAAAAAACCCGTCCTTGCGGGCGGGCCTGCGGATGGAAAGGTGAGTCGTTTACTTTTTCGCTACGGCAGCTTTGGTTCCGGGCTCGGCACTCGTCGGTTCCGCTTCCGGCGCAACAAAGTCCACCCATTCCAGGATCGCCCGCTGCGCGGCGTCGCCCTGCCGTTGTCCGAGCCGGACGATGCGGGTGTAGCCGCCATTGCGCTCTTTGAACGAGGGCGCCAGTTCGTCGAAAAGAATGCGCACGATGTCTTCGTTTTTGCGCCAGGCTTCACGTTTGGCCTTGCTGGGGTGCAGTGTGCGCGCCTGATGACGCAGCCGAGAGGCGGCGAGGCGGCGGGCGTGGAGGGTGCCGGTTTTGCCGAGGGTGACCATTTTTTCGGCGACCGAGCGGGCAGCTTTGGCTTTGGCCAGCGTGGTGGACCAAAACAATAATCAGAGATGTTTCGCGTTCGCTCAACATGACAGGTTTACTTTGCTGCCGCAGCGCCGTTGCCGCTCGGGGCCTCGACCCCCGCCGCCACTGGCGTGTCGATCAAGCCCGGCTCGAATTTCTGGCCCAGACTTAGACCGAGCTGTTGCAATTTATCTTTGATTTCGTTCAGCGATTTCTTGCCGAAGTTGCGATACTTGAGCATCTCGGCTTCGGTCTTCATCGCGAGCTGGCCCACGGTGGTGATGTTGGCGTTGTTCAGGCAATTGGCCGCGCGCACGCTCAACTCGATCTCGTTGACGCTCATGTTGAGCAGTTTCTTGAGTTTGGCCTTCTCGTCGTCCTGCTTGGTCTCCGCTTCCTCGAACTCGACGGCGTTTTTGTCGTAGCCGACGAATACGTCGAGGTGATGCTGCAGAATCGCCGAGGCCTGGGTCAACGCGTCGTCGGGAGAAATGCGGCCGTCGGTCCAGATCTCGAGAATCAAGCGATCGTAGTCGGTGCGCTGGCCGACGCGGGCGGCCTCCACGGCATAGCGAACGCGCGTCACCGGCGAGAAGAGCGAATCAATCGGAATGACACCAATCAGCTGATCGGTCTTCTTGTTTTCATCCCCGGGGCAAAAGCCACGCCCGACCTTGATTTCCACTTCCATCTCGAACTTTTTCTTTTTGTCCAGCGTGCAGATCAACTGATCGGGGTTCACCAGTTCAATGTTCTGGTTCAGCTTGATGTCCCCGGCGTTGACCGAACCGTCCTTGTTTGTGGACAGCGTCAGGGTTTGCGACTCGCGGGTGTGCGCCTTGTACTTGATTTTCTTGAGGTTCAAAACGATATCGGTCACGTCCTCGACGACGCCGTCGATGGTGGTGAATTCGTGCATGGCGCCGTCGATTTTGATGGAGGTGATGGCGGCGCCCTCGAGCGAGGAGAGGAGCACGCGGCGGAGCGAATTGCCGATGGTGTGGCCGTAGCCGGTTTCAAACGGCTCGGCGATGAACTTGGCGAAGGTTTCAGTGGCGGTGGAATCCTCCTTGGTCAACCGCTTGGGCATTTCGAACCGACCTAAACGTACTGGCATGGTTTCCTTTCAACAATTTTAAGCTGGCTTCTCCGGCCATTATTCCCGCGAGCCGAAGAAGCCCGTATAATTGTTCATTGGAGTCATGGAGTCATGGAGTGCTGGAGTGTTGACGCGCATCACTCCAATACTCCAATACTCCAATAATCCGCTGGTTTTTCATTTAGCGGGAATAAAATTCGACGACGGCCTGCTCGTTGGCAATGGGTTGGATTTCATCGCGCGTCGGAATGCGCACGACGGCGCCTTTGAACCCCTCTTTGTTCAGGGACAGCCAATCCGGCACGGCGCGGCTGGTGGCCATCTCCAGGTTTTTCGCGGCCATCTGCCGGGACACGTTCGAGTCCTTCACTTCGATGACATCGTTCACCCTGAGCGCATAAGAGGGCACATTCACTTTGCGCCCGTTCACTTTGATATGTCCATGGCTGACCATCTGTCGGGCGGCCGGACGGGTGTTGGCGAAGCCGACATGATAAACCACATTGTCCAGGCGGGTCTCAAGAATCTGCAACATGGTTTCGCCGGTGACGCCACGCCGTTTGAGCGCGCGCTCATAGACGTTGCGGAACTGGCGCTCCATCAAACCGTAGTAGTAACGGAGCTTCTGTTTCTCGATCAGGCCAAGGGCATAATCAGTGACTTTACGACGGCTCTTCGGGCCATGCACGCCGGGGCCGTAGTTCCTGCGCTCAAGATATTTCGACGGACCGAAAATAGGGGTGCCAAAGCGCCGGCTGATGCGAGTACGGGGACCTGTGTAACGAGCCATAAATCAATTGCGGAACGCGGAATGCGGAACGCGGAATGGCACCGACAGCGGCGGCGCTTCGCGCATGAACTTGAAACCTGAAACTTGAGACTTGAGACTCATATCAGACGCGGCGTTTCTTGCGAGGACGGCAGCCGTTGTGTGGAACCGGGGTGACGTCTTTAATGGAGGAGATTTCCAGGCCGATCGCCTGCAAAGCCCGAATGGCCGACTCCCGGCCGGAGCCGGGTCCCTTCACTTTCACTTCCACTTCTTTCATGCCATGCGACATGGCCTGTCGCGCTGCGTCCTGAGCCACCTGCTGGGCCGCGAAAGCGGTGCTCTTGCGCGAGCCTTTGAAGCCGACGCGGCCGGCGCTTGACCAGCCCAAGACATTGCCCTGCTGGTCGGTGATGGTCACCTGTGTGTTATTGAAGGTGGCCAAAATGTTGGCGATCCCGGTTGTAATATTTTTGGAGCCCTTGGCCTTGATGATCTTTTTTGCGGCGGCATCGTCGGCCAGCAACTCGGCGGCCGTGGGCGCTGCCGGAGCCGTCGCCGGGGCGGCAGGGAGAGCTTCGGCTGTTTTGGCGACCTCGGAGGCGGCCGCGGCGGGGGCGGCTTTCCTGGGCGCCTTGGCCGTTTTGGCTTCGGGAGCGGCTTTGGGGGCTTCAGCCGCGCCGGGAGTTTCCGGTTTGGCTTCGTTTTTCACGGCGGGTTTCCTGGGCCTGGTCTCTTCTGCCATAAACGAAATTCAATCAGTGGATGCCTGTCTTCGCATTTGGATTGCGCTGCACGCCGACGGTCTTGCGGGGTCCCTTTCTGGTGCGGGCATTGGTCTGTGTGCGCTGGCCGCGCACCGGCAGTCCACGCAGATGACGGATGCCGCGATAACACTTGATGGCCTGGAGCCGCTTCAGGTCCAGGCCAACTTCACGGCGAAGGTCCCCTTCGATCACATATTTGCCGTCCTGAATGGCGTGAACGATTTGCGACAACTGTTGTTCGCTCAAGTCCCTGGCGCGGATGTTCGGCTCGATGTTGGCCTTGGTCAGGATTTCCTTCGAGTTGACCGGCCCGACGCCATAGATGTCACGCAGCGCAATGTCGATGCGTTTATCGGCGCGAATATCTACTCCGAGGATGCGTGGCATATGGGCTCCTAACCTTGACGTTGTTTGTGGCGCGCGTTGGTGCAGATGACGCGAATGACACCTTTGCGGCGCACGATCTTGCAGTGCTCGCAAAGCCGCTTAACCGAAGCGCGAACTTTCATGTCTCAAAAAGATTTCTCTGCGGTAATGCGGCCCTTGGACAAGTCGTAAGGTGACATTTCCACCGTGACTTTGTCCCCGGGCGAAAAGCGGAGCTGCGTCGAGCGCGCTTTGGCCGCAACATGGGCCACGAGCCGATGCCGGTTGGCCAGTTCCACCCGGAACAGGTTCGCTTTTAAAACTTCCACGATCAAACCTTCAACTTTGATGGCATCTTCTCGAGACACGTCAGAATCTCCGGCTCCGCCGCGGTCACCAGGACCGTATGCTCAAAATGGGCGGATAGTGAACCATCTTGC
>QHPW01000079.1 GCA_003219675.1 Verrucomicrobiota bacterium | reverse complement strand
CCCACTTGCCGGTGGACTATCTTTATAGCCCGTCGCATGGCTGGATTGCGCAGCAGGAGGGCGATTTATGGCGCGTCGGGTTTACCAAGTTCGCCGTGCGGATGCTGGGCGATATGGTGGACCACGGGTTTGAGGCCGAACCGGACGCGCCGGTGCGGGCGGGCCAGGTCGTCGGCTGGATCGAAGGGTTCAAGGCCATCTCCGACCTGTTTTGAGAGGATTACAGTTGTAAACAAAGACCCCTATGGCGAAGGCTGGCTTTATATGGTAAAAGGTAAGCCGGACTCGAAATGCGTGGATGTTCACGGTTACCGCGCGATTCTCGACAGGACCATCGACAAGATTTTGGAAAAGCAGAAGTCTGAGGAAATCAAATGAGCCCTGCCCCTCCGCACTCCGCACTCCGCACTCCGCAATCGAGTAAGGCCCGTTACGTCATGATCGGGGGCTTCCTCGGCGCAGGCAAAACGACCGCGGTTGCGAAGCTCGCAGAGCGTTTGACGAAACAGGGACTGCGCGTCGGCCTCATCACGAATGATCAGGGCAGCGGGCTCGTCGATACCGCCATGCTCCGCTCACGCGGCTTCGCGACGGAAGAAATCCCCGGCGGTTGTTTCTGTTGTCGATTCAACTCGCTCGTGGACGCCGCGCGCAACCTCGCCACGGCCACGCGGCCCGACGTGTTCATCGCCGAACCGGTCGGCAGTTGCACCGACCTGGTGGCGACGGTGACCTATCCACTGCGACGCATTTACAGTGACAATTTTTCCATCGCACCGCTGAGTGTGTTGGTGGACCCGATTCGCGCGCTGCGCATCTTCGGATTGGAGAACGGTGACAAATTCTCCGAAAAAGTGCTCTACATCTACCGCAAGCAGCTGGAAGAGGCTGACTTCATTGTCATCAACAAGTGTGACTTGCTCGACGCCGCGAAGCGCAAACGGCTGCGTGACAAGTTGGCCGCTCACTTCCCTCGGGCCGAAATCTTTGAAGCGTCCGCGCGGCAGGGCGACGGCCTGGAAGCGTGGTTCAATCGCATCACTGCCGCGGAACAGGCCGCGCGCACGGCGATGGAAGTGGACTACGCGCTTTACGCCGAGGGCGAGGCGTTGCTCGGCTGGCTGAATTGCACCGTGCACCTGGAGGATGGAAGGTCCTTCGACACGAACCCCGTGCTCAAACGCCTGGCCGGAGAGATGCAGAAGCGCCTTCGGCACAGTGGCGCCGAGGTCGCCCACCTGAAAATGACGTTTAGCCCGGACGAAGGTTTAGGGGATATCGCGGTCATTAACCTGGTGCGTAACGACTGCGTACCCGAAGTGTCACAATCCCTTGAAGAACCCGTGCAGAGTGGCCAGCTCATCATCAACCTGCGCGCCGAGGCCGCGCCGGAAGTCCTGCGAGACGCGGTGCAGAGCGCTGTGGCGGATTTGACCGAACAGTTCCCTGGCTTGAACGGGAAACTGGAGCACCTGGAACATTTCCGTCCGGACAAACCGCAACCGACGCACCGGATGAGCGCGCCAGTTTGAGGAATCCCCTTTTGTTAAAAGCACACATTGCGCCCCGATGAAACGATGTTAGACTGGGCGGACAAATCATGACGCCACCACGCATCCTGTATTGCAACTGCACCTACGCCCAGGTCGTGCCGAAGGAGGTGAAGGAAGCGGTGTTGAAGAGACTCTGCGAGTCCGGTGTCGCCTTCGACGCGGTCGCGGACCTCTGTGAAATGTCCGCACGACAGGACGCGTCGCTGAAGCGACTGGCCGAAGGGGGCGCGGTGAAAATCGCGGCCTGCTATCCGCGAGCGGTGAAATGGCTCTTCCACGCCGCGAAAGCGGCGTTGCCGACAGAGGCGGCGGAGATTCTCAACATGCGCGTGCAGAGTGCCGATGAAGTGTGCGCGGCGCTGTTCAATCCGGAACTCAAACCCAATTTGCCCGCGGGCAAAACGACCAAGCCGAGCGCTGAAGAATTACCCAAGAGCGAGGTGGCGGTATGAAGCTTACACGCAATTCGAAGGAGCGGTCACCCTCGCGAGTCGAAATCGTGGTATGGCGCGGTGTCCCCACCGCGCCGCGGCGGGCTGGGGACAGGCCGCCCTGCCTGAAAGCCAATTAACATGTCGCTCAAGGACCAAACCGCTCTTCGCATCGTCTTTTACGAAGGTGACGGCGCGCAGTCGCTGGAGGCGCAGGACCGCTTCGCCGCCATGTCCCGGCTGTTGGAAAAAGGTTTTGCCGTGACGCGCGTCGCGGGCGGAGGACGAGTCGCTCCGGCCGACCGCGCTTCGTTGCTGGTGTTGGGTCGCTTCGACGGCGGCAGAGCGCCGCAAGCGGAAGACGCCCACGGCCAGGTGCACATTCGCTTCCAGGACATCTCCGGCTTCGACTCGAACCGCGTCGCCGCGACGGTTGAAACAGTCCGGGCCGAAACCAACGCCGCGAAACACGGCGATTGGAAGCCGTGGTTTCCAGTCATCGACTACGACCGTTGCACCAATTGCATGCAGTGCCTGAGCTTCTGTTTGTTCGGCGTCTATGGCGTGGACGAACAGCAACGCATTCAGGTGCAGAACAACGACAACTGCAAAACCAACTGCCCGGCCTGCTCGCGCGTTTGTCCCGAAGCCGCCATCATGTTCCCCAAATACAAGGCCGGCCCCATCAACGGCGACGTGGTGAGCGACGCCGACCTGCAGCGCGAGAAAATGAAAGTGGACATCTCGGCGCTGCTCGGCGGCGATGTGTACGCCCTGCTGCGCGAACGCAGCGAAAAGGCCAAATCACGCTTCTCCAAAGAACGCGATGCGAACAAGGCGCTGACCGAACGCCAGAAGTGCCTGGTGAAACTGGCCAGCGCCGGCGACATCCCGCCGGAGGTGTTGATGAGTTTGCCGTCGCCGGAGGAAATTGCGCGCCGGGCGGAGGAGGCGATGGCCAAGGCGCAGGCGGCGTTAACAAAGCAAACGTTATGAAAACCAAGGTTGAGGAAGGGAAACCAACTCTCGGAATTAAGATCTTGCTGACGATTCTCTGCGTAATCGCGGGGGCCATCGCGGCGTTCTTCCGCTTTCGCCAAGGCTAAATCGAATGCTTCCCGGACTTGCCAGCCGCATACTCCGCACGACCCATAAGCGGTGCCTTTGGAAGTTCGCCTGGAACTTCGGCGTGAAGGGGATGTTGTCGGTGGAGAAATTCAAGCGGCGCATTAAGCGCGGCGAATATTTTCCGCCGTTCCTTTACCTCTCCATCATTAACTCCTGCAACCTGCGCTGTCAGGGTTGCTGGGTGGATGTGGAGGAGAAGGACGACATCGACCTCGACACGCTCAATCGCACCATCACCGACGCCAAACGGCACGGGAACGCTTTTTTCGGCATCCTGGGCGGCGAGCCGTTCATGCACCCGGAGCTGCTCGACCTGCTCGCGGCGCATCCGGACTGTTACTTTCAGCTTTTCACCAATGGCCAGTTCATCACGGAGAAGGTGGCGACCCGCTTGCGCGACCTGGGCAATGCCACGCCCCTGGTCAGCATCGAGGGGCGCGAGATCACCAGCGACGCCCGGCGCGGGAAGAAGGATGTTTTCAACAAAACCATGCGCGGGCTGGAACATTGTCTGCGCGCCCGACTTCTTACCGGAGTGGCCACGAGCATCTGCCAGTCAAATATCGACGAACTCCTGACCGAACAGTGGCTCCAGGAACTCATCCACCGCGGCGTGCACTACGTCTGGTATCACACCTATCGGCCTGTCGGGCCAAAGATGAATCCGCAACTCGCCTTGCGCCCCGATCAACTCGTGCGCGTGCGGAAATTCGTCGTCGAGAAGCGCGCCAGGATGCCCATCGCCATCATTGACGCCTATTACGACCACGACGGCCAGGCGCTGTGTCCGATGGCGACCGGCATCAGCCATCACATCAGCCCGCGCGGCGACATCGAGCCTTGCCCGATCATCCAATTCGCGACCGAAACCATCCGCGACCCGCGCGGCCTCTACGCGACGATGCGCGATTCCGCCTTCCTGCGCGATTTCCGCGAGCTTTCCGCGAAAGCCACCCGCGGCTGCGTCGTGCTGGAACGGCCCGATTTGATAAAAGAATTAGTCATCCGGCATGGCGCGCGTGACACCACCGCCCGGGGCACGGCGCTGGCGGAGATTGAAGCGATGCGGCCGCGCTTCAGTCAATGGCTGCCCGGTGAGGAAGTGCCCGAGCGTCATTGGATGTATCGGCTGACGAAGAAGTACTGGTTCTGCGATTTCGGCGCCTATCGCAACGTCGCTCACGACGCCGAAGCAAAAGCGCTCGAATTGAAATCAAAGCTCGACCCCGCCGCACAGAAGGTTGATACTTTTGCGGCGGCTGGAGTGTCGTAACAGAAGTCGGATCGCGCTAAAACGAAAATCCAAGTCATGCAGCCAATCCATTTGAAACCCATCGACAGTTTGAATTCCGCCACCCTTCCGCGCCACGCGGTTCAACAGCGTTTCCGTCCGCCCAAGAAGAACATCCCTCAGACCCCGGCGGAACGGAACGGGTTCCTGCAATCCGTGCGGCATTACGTTGCGGAATTCAATCCAATCCCGCCGCTCCCGCTGGAACAGCTCAAGGAGCACGCGGACCGGGTCATGCAGTTACTGCAATGCGACCCGGTTTACCGCGATTACATCGGTGTGCTCATGAACAACGAGATGTGGCGCGAGACACTCGCGTCTGTTCCTTACGAGCGACGTCTGCTGCTCCTGCCCAAATGCTTGCGCGTGGAAAGCAAATGTCCGGCACCCTTCGATGAGTTTGGACTGCTTTGCAAGCAATGCGGCCTGTGCACCATTCAGGATTTGCAGACCGAAGCGGAAAAACTCGGTTACGCCGTGCTGGTTGCGGAAGGCAGCGCCATCGTGATGTCGCTGATTCAAACCGGAAAAATCGAGGCGATCGTCGGTGTCAGTTGTCTGAGCGTGCTCGAACGCGCCTTTCCTTACATGGAAGCGGCGGCGATTCCGGGTGTTGCCATTCCACTGCTGCAGGACGACTGCATCGACACAACGGTGGACCTCGACTGGATCTGGGAATACATCCATCTTACGACCGAGGACAAGACCCGGCGTCTGGACCTCGGAGCGCTGCGGGATGAAGTGGAGTTCTGGTTCAGCCCCGCGTCACTTGATCTCATCATGGGCAACGCTGAAGGCGAAACCGAGCGTATCGCCCGAGATTGGCTCAAGCGAGCCGGCAAACGCTGGCGACCGTTTCTGACCGTCGCGACCTTTCAGGCGTTGCGCGACAATACCGGCGCCGCGCTTCCCGAAGATATCAGAAAAATCGCGCTCGCCGTGGAATGTTTCCACAAATCGAGGACGGCGACGCCATGCGCTACGGGGAAAAAACATTGCATGAGGAATACGGCGTGCCGGAGGCGCTCAACGTCGGCGACCTGCTCATCGGAGAAGGTTATCGGCTCATCGGTTCCTGCAAGGCGGCGGCGGAACAGAAAGCGGAAATGTTGCTCGTGGCTTCGCAAGGCCAGCGCCAGCTTTGTCGCGGCCAGGGCGCCGAGTTGTGCTGGGCGCGGCAACCGGCGCCGCTCGGTTCGTTGCAGGTCCTCGACATCTTCCGGCAGAAGACAGCGCCCGCGTTTGAGGTGGCGCTGCGCCTCGGCGCGCTTTACGCCGGGACGGGACAACACGAGGAAGTCTCGGACATGCTGCGCGCTTACAGTGAAGCGCTGGGGATCGCTTACCAGATTCGCGATGATTTAACCGACCTCGGTGCCAAAGGCGAAACGAACGACATTGCCGGCCTGCGGCCGAGTCTCCTGCTGGCCGTTGCGCACGAGAAAGCACAAGGTGAAACAAAGAAGCTGCTTGAATCGGTCTGGCGTCGCACTCCGCAGCCGGAAGCCACCGCGCACAGGGTCGAATCGCTTTACTTCGAGTTGAAAGCCGACGAACGCGCCCGAACGCTTCTGGAGACCTATAAGGAGGAGGCCATTCGCTCGTTGCGCGGGGTTGAAAATCCGAATCTGAAAGGTCTCTTGCGCCGCGTCATCGGCAAAATCTTCAACGACACGGAAATCCGGGGATGGTGCAACGAGTTCGAGGCGAAGAACCTGGCTGGGCGGGGGGCACTTGTCGCCGCGTCTTAGTGGTCTATTTCATAAATACGAACGTATGCGTATTTATGAAATAGACCACTTAGCCGTGTCTATGCAGTCAGAAGATGGGTTCGCCCTCACCCTGGCCCTGGGCAGGGGTGAGGGCGAGCGTCTGATTTCACTGAATAGTTACGATTTAGTGGTCTCCGAAGCGATTTGATGGCGCGATGAGCATGCGGCTCGAAATGTTGCAAGTCGCGCGGCTGGCGCCGAAGCTCCTCGGTGAATCCGCCGGATTGGTTCGCGATTTTCTTCAGCGCCAGCAAAACGACGATGGCGGCTTCAAGGATCGCGCCGGGAAAAGCGATCTTTACTACACGGTTTTCGGCCTCGATAGCCTGGTGGCTCTGCAGGTGGAGGTCCCAATCGTTCAAACCGCAACTTACCTGAATTCATTCGCCAACGGCGAAGGCCTGGACTTTGTGCACTTGTGTTGCCTGGGGCGGGCCTGGGCCTCTGTTTCAAATCAGGGGCGAGTGGATTCGGGGCCGGCTGCAACGTCAATTTTGCAGCGGATCGAAGCCTTTCGTGCCGCAGACGGCGGCTACCATCCCGGGCGGGGAAGCCAATTCGGAACCGCATACGCCGCTTTCCTTGCGGCCGGCGCGTATCAGGATTTTAAAGCGGAACTGCCCGACGCGATGCGACTGGTGCAGTCTTTGAAGTTCTTGGAAACGACCGACGGCGCCTGGGCGAACGAAAGAAATGTCCGCATCGGCTCCACCAACGCCACAGCTGCAGCCATCACCACGCTGCGGAATTTATCCGTCCCCGTTAACCACGCGGCCGGATCCTGGCTTCTGGGGCGATGTCAACCGGAGGGAGGATTTCTTGCCGCACCCGGTGCGCCGGTTCCGGACCTGCTTTCCACTGCGACGGCGTTGCACGCGCTGGCCGGACTGCAGGTTTCATTCGAACACATCAAAGAGAAGTGCCTCGATTTCATTGACACACTTTGGACCAACGAAGGCGCGTTTCATGGCCAATGGGGCGATGATCAATTGGATTGCGAATACACGTTTTATGGTCTGCTCGCACTGGGCCATTTGAGTCTGTAGTCAGAACACCTGCGGGACGCCTTCCTCGAGGATTTTGATCCGATCACTCAATCCGTTCTGTTTTGCGATTTCCCGCAGCCAGCGGGGCGGCTCGTCGATGTGTTCGAAGGAAAGTTTGAACGTGCCATAGTGCATCGGCACGAGCCACTGCGCGCGCAGGTCATGGAAAACCTTCATGGCCTCGTCCGGTCCCATGTGTACCCGGCGAAACGAATCGGGAAAATAAGCGCCGATGGGCAGCAGGGCGATTTCCGGCTTGAGCCGGGCGCCGATTTCCTTGAAGCCGTCAAAATAGGCGCTGTCACCGGCGTGATAAATGCGGCGCCCCTCGTGCTCCAAAATGAAACCGCCGTAGCCGCGATGATCGTCCCGCAACATCCGCGCGCCCCAGTGCTTGCTCGGTGTCAGCGTCACTTTCCAGTTGCTGCGAAAGAAACTCTCCCACCATTCAAGTTCGATGACGCGCTCGAAGCCCAGGCCGTACGCCAGGTCGCTCATCCCCCACGGCATCACTGCAATCTTCGGATGCGGAAGGCGACGGAGCGTTGGCTTGTGGAAATGATCGAAGTGCGAGTGGGTCAGCAAAACCAGGTCCACCGGCGGCAGATGTTTGATCTTCAGCCCGGCGCGTTTCAATCGCTTTAAAAGGAACAGCCAGTTGGCGAAATTGGGGTCCACCAGAACGTTCAGATCATGGAATTGAATCAGGAAGGACGCGTGGCCGATCCAGGTCAGTGCCACCTGGCCAGGGCTCAATCTTGGAAATACAGGCTTTTTGTTCAGCCCTCTTCGGCGTGTGAGCAGGACCTTCCAGACCATTTCATAAAAAAAGGTGCGCGGGTTGAAGGCCTTGGTGGGCGTGAGCTCTTTGAACGAACGGGGCAGCCCCGGACGCGGACGCCCCGGACGATGCAAATGGCCATGCTCGGATTTCATGGAACAAGCCTGATTCCAGCCCACTTATACAGCCGCCGTGAATAAAAGACAACCCCCGCAGTCGAACCCGGCAATCGATTTAAGAATGAACTTAAGCCAGGATAACGAAAGGATTTTTATCAATAAGTTCGCCTTTAGTCGTGGACACTTTCA
>QHPW01000357.1:22028-25390 GCA_003219675.1 Verrucomicrobiota bacterium | reverse complement strand
ATCGCGCATCGGGACCATGAACCGCTGCGCCTCACAGAGGCGCGGTCCGGACCGCGGGTCTGCGACCCGCAGCCTGCCCGGTTCATGGAAAGCCTCCACGGTTGCCACCGCGCATTGACACCATGAACCAACTCCTCCTCGTTCTCGTCCTCGTCCTCGAAACCGAGTCGGCCAGTCGAGGACGAGACGAGGACGGTTCATGGAAAGTTTCCACGGTTTTTCAACCGCGCATTTGGACCATGAACGGTGGGGCGAGACTCCGTCGCGCCCTGATCTCCCAGCCACAGGAATCAGTTAGGGCTCGACGGAGTCTCGCCCCACCGGATTCATGGAAAGGGATGCGGCCTTGGAGCTCGGCCTTGATACTACAGCTTGGAGAGGGAGGTGCCGCTCCGGTTGAAGGTGCACAAAAAAAAGCGGCGGTCAGTTGACCGCCGCTGTTGTCAGAATTGACCGAGTTTAGTCGGGTTTAACCTCGTTCCATGAGCCAACCACGTACTGGGCGATCGGGATTGTTTTCATGTTGAGGTCACGGATGAAGTTGATGTGGCCATTCAGTGTGACTTTCTTACCGAGGAATGCGCCGATAAAATCTTCGGTGGTGCTGCCGCCGCCGCCCATAGTGATCGTGGCTTCGGGCGCATAGGCGATTCCAGTGAAGGCAAAATTGCCGCCTAAATTCAACGAGGTGTTGCTGGGCAGTCCATAGTACTGAAACGCCAATGGGTTGCCGTCGGGATTCACCACGCCGTTACCTGCAAGCTTCGCATCGGCGGCCGCCACATATACCTTCAGAGTGGCCCCCGGATTGAGGGTGATTTGGTCCTGGCCGGTAAAACTAAAGGAGGAATCCACCAACAGGACGGCATTCCCGATCACAAGCACTTTGCCGTGGAGACTGCTCACCCGGTAATTGCCCGAGCCCATTATAAAATCGTACGACGGACCGGAGACCGGAGGATATTTCCCGGTAAGCGGCGCGCTGTAATTCGACGTAAAAGGAACCTGCACGTCCGGTATGTCGATATTTGCATCGTCCGATGCGTAGCCGGCCTCGATGCCATTATTGCCGTCGGTCACCCATTTTTTGCTGCCCACCGACCCCTGCGGGCCGATGGCGACGGTGCCGTTGGGACCGGTGGCAACGTGACCCTGGACATCCGCGTTGCCGACCTTCAACGAGTTGACCAGACCTGAGTTGGTGGCCAGATTTCCCTTGTCCCCGGCTTTGGCCGGGTCGTATTTTCCGTTGGTGCTCTGGGCCGGATCGGACGAATCGAAGCTTTTGGTCGTCAGGTTATTGCCATTCATATCCAGCCCGTCTTTGCCAATGCCACCGAAATCGTCGAACGGCGTCCGACGCCTGGCGACGACCCAGACCTTGCGCCTGGCCGTTGGGTTAACCGGAGTAAAGGAAGGAACGAATCCACCGAGGATCATTCCATAGGGACTGATCAGCCGGGTATCGGGCGTAGTGGCGAGGCTGGGCAGCACGGGCGCATAGCCAAGGCACTGAATGTCGACCTGGTCAATTGCCCCTGCCAGTGGCGGTTTGATGCCAACATCGTAAGACACGCCATATCCCAGGGTGCAGGACTTATGATAGTAACCGTCGGCGTTCAGAGTGAAGCCGTTCGCGGCAAGATTGGTGGTTCCGCTATAGTAGACTTGGGTCAATGCCTCTTCCACTCCCGCTTCCATCGCCGGGACGGACGAGTTCCACGACTGCGAGCGCAGGGTGGATTGGTTTTGGACCGAGATCAGAGTCAGGTAGGTGGACAGCGCCAGGCCGACAATGAACGCCGTGAGCAGGACCGCCAGGATGACGTTGCCCTGGGGTCGGTTGTTTGTTTTGATTTTCATAGTTTCTTTGGGGTTTGGAGATTAAGTGAAATGATTCAGGGTTTGCGCATGACGACCTTGGCCGACTGCACGCTTTCGGTATTGGCGATGCGGCCCATCACGCTTCGCTGGCAAACCCAGGTCAGTTGTACCAGTTTGCACAGGTCCGGCCGGCTCGGATCGTCCACCGGATACTGATCGTAGCTGCCGCCAATCGGGTTGCGCTGAAAAATGGAGAACTGCAGGGAGGTGCAGTTGGAAAGCAACACACTGCTTCGCGCGCCCAAAGTCCGGGTCAGGGTTTGTGCCGTCGGACTATAATCGTAGATGAGGCTGTTGACCGCGCCGTTGTTGGGATCGGTGATTTGAAACTTCAACTGCGTGCTCGATGCCGACGTCAATTTGTCCGCCTGCCGTATGTCCGAGGACATGGTATCGAGCGCGGTGCGGCTCTTGATATCCAGGTCCACATAGTTGCCCAGCGCCGCGAAGCTGCGCGCGCTGAACAGGCTCAGCGTCATCACCGCCGCCAACACGATGCTGCCCACCCCGGTGGCGATCAGCACCTCGACCAGCGTCATGGCGCGGCAACCGCTCTTATTGCGTGTAGATGTAATTGTGCAGTCCATAACGTGATACCAGTGTTCTCATCTCCCGATGACGCTGAACATTGCCCGAAGCCCAATCGACACCCACCACCACCAGCTTCATGTCACTGGCATAACTGGCGGTGTTCATCGGCGGGGGCGGATCGCTGATCGTCACCGTCCCTTGATAATTGACTCCTTGATTGACTTGATTGGTCTGCGAACCGGCCGGATAAAACGGCGCCACAAAGGTGGGCGGGATGAAGCCGGCCGCGTTGACCTGGTCCCAGGTGTAGAGCCGGATGGTTTCCATCTTCTCCTGCAGAATCTGCGTGGCCCGCAGGTTCTCCCGCGCCACCTGCACGATCGCGAAGCCCTGGGTCATCCCCAGATACAAACTGACGAACTCGATGCTGATGATCGCCACCGCCACCAGCACTTCCATCAGGGTAAAGGCCCTTGACCCGGTTTCCGCCGTTGTTTGATTTGAAATTCTTATTTTCATTTCGAACCTGTTTCAGTTCACCGGCCCAATTAGCAACCCGCTTGCCGGGTTCAAGAGCTGCTGCGGATTCGATGTTGTGGAACCTCTTGGCTTTAAAAGCCTTAAACGTGGCTAGATGAACCGGAACGCGCCCGAAAACTATTATGGCCCTAGTTGCTAGGGCTGAATGGACTACTTGCTGGAATGCTGAACAAAAAACGCGGCGGCCTGCGAGCGGCGCGTCAGTTCGAGCTTGTCCAAGATGTTGCTGAAGTAGTTCTTAACGGTCTTGTCGCTCAAGCCGAGGGCGACCCCGATTTCCTTGTTGGTCTTGCCTTCCGCTACCAAAGCAAGGACGCGTCGCTCCTGGGGTGAAAGTGAGTCCAGTTTATTTATAGACGGTGTGTCCGGGTTCTTGACACGCTCCAACACGCGGCGAGTCACCGCCG
>QHPW01000357.1:15809-21998 GCA_003219675.1 Verrucomicrobiota bacterium | reverse complement strand
CGTCGATGGATTCCAAAACGATTTCTTCGTCAGCAAAGGAGGTGAGAAACAGAACCCGCGTCTCGAGCTGCGATTTGCGGAGTTGCCGGCACGCCTCGAATCCGCTGCCGTCGGGCAATCGAACATCCATGAGCACAACGTCCGGGTGCAGGCGCGCCGCTTCTTCCACCGCCGCCGCGGCGGTGCCCGCTTCGCCCACGACCTCGATGCCCGCGTGGCGGCTCAACAAAGTGTGCAGTCCAAGGCGGACCACCTTGTGGTCGTCCACGATCAGCAAACGGATCAATTTAGACTCAAGCTCGCTCATAAAGCCGGCTGGCGGGCACCTCAACCAGGAGGCACGTGCCCTTGCCCGGCGCGGAAAGGATTTCGCTGCGCGCGCCGATTTCGTCCGCCCGCGCGGTGATGTTCCGCAGGCCGTGGCCGCGGCTCGCGGGGGCCTCCTGTTCAAAGCCCGCTCCATCGTCCTGGACCTCCAGCCGCACGCACTCGTCTTGTTTTTTCAGGGAAACAACCGTGCTTTGCGCCCGGGCGTGCCGCAGACTGTTGCTCATGGCTTCGCGCGCGATCTGAAGCAGGTGCGCCGCCTGGCGCGCGCTCAGCGCTTCGGCGGCCTGCGCGTCGATGTCGAACGAGAATTGCGCCGCGTGCGCCTGGCTCATGGTCGCGACCAGGGATTGCAGAGCGGCTTTAAACTCGCGTCCTTTCAATGCCTCGGGCTCCAGGCCGACGATGAAATTGCGCACGTCGCGAATCACGGTGTTCAGGTCGGAGATGGATTTGGCCAGCCGCAGGTGCGCCTCGGACAGGTTCTGGTTCATCAGGTTGCGGCATTCCTGCAACCCCAGGCCGACGGCATAAATCGACTGGATGATCCCGTCGTGCAAATCACGGCCCAACTGCACCCGTTCCTCCAGAGACCGGCGCAGCCGCTGTTCGCTTTCCTGAAGCGCTTCCTCGGCTAGCTTCCGCTCGGTAATGTCCCAGGCGATTCCCTGCACCCGCGGCGCGCCCGACAACTGCTGCAATCGCAAGTTCACGCGCAGCACCACGCGCCGGCCGTCTTTAGCGCGCATCTGCAACTCGCAAGAGGCGTTGATCAGCCCGTCGTTGAGCCGTCCGAGGATCTGGCGAAACGAATCATGCTGACCCGGCGCGACCAGCCGCGCGAACTCCAGCCCGGCCGCTTCTTCGCGCGAATAGCCGAGGATTTGCTCGCCCGCCTTGTTCAACGACGTCAAATGGCCCTCCAGATCGTGCGTGAAGATGATGTCGTGGGCATTTTCGAACAACTCGCGGTAATGTTCCTCCAATGCCTCCTCGCGTCGGAGGATCGTTTCCGTCCGCTGGCGCACGTTTCGCCGTATGATGCCCGCCCAGATGATGCCGACCAGCACGAACGCCACCAAAAGGAACAGCGCCCAGAACAATTCGGTCAGTTGCGGCGTTATGGGAGTTTCAGCCGGCCCGACCCCGGCCAGAACGACCGGGGAGAAAACCATCGCCAACGCCGGATGGAAGAGTGCGCGCGCAGGACGACTGACTTGGGCCGGCAGCGATGCGGGGCCGTGAACGGCGAATCGATCCGAACCGGGGCTTCTCAGGTGGGGTGTCACAAATGCTTCGCCAACTCGGCCTGGCTCGTCGCGAAAATTTCCCTGTGCAACGAATGGCCCTTTGAATCCATCGTCACGACCGCCGGAAAATCCTCCACTTCCAGTTCCCAGATCGCTTCAGGCGACCCAAATTTTTCGAGGAAATAAACGGCGCGCACTTTCCTGATGCACTCGGCCAGCACCTGCGCCGCGCCGCCGACCGCGTGCAGATAAGCGCAGCCAAATTCCTTGCAGGCCGCCAGAGTCCTGTCGCCCATGCCTCCTTTTCCGATCACGCCGCGAATGCCGAAGTCCTTGATGATCTGCGCCTGATAAGGCTCCTCGCGAATCGAAGTCGTCGGCCCCGCGGCTGTCACCTTCCAGTCCCCCTGCTCATCCTTCAACACCACCGGCCCACAGTGATAAAGAATGCCGTCGCGCAAACTGACACCCGGCGGCAACCGGCCGCCTTCGTGCAAATACTTGTGCACCGCGTCGCGGCCCGTGAAAACGACGCCGCTGAGGGCGACCTCGTCGCGGACGTTCAACGCGCGGATTTTTTCCTCGGTGAAGGGGAAGGAAAGGTTGATCATATTCAGTCTCGGTAAATTTCCCGACCTCGCCGCCGACTTTCAGCGCGGGCTTTTCAGTACAACCATCCGGCGATTTTCCCCTCCGCATCCAGCGTCACGCCCAGCCGCCGATAGGCCCAGCACATGTAACTGATGCTGACGAAAAACGACGCGGGCAAACGATTGATCGCGCAAATCTTCACTCCAAGCAACGTCGTTCTGCCGCCGAAACCCATCGGCCCGATGCCCAGGTCGTTCGCCGTCTTCAGAATGTCCTGTTCGAGCGTGTCGAGTTCCGGCACCGGATTGCGGTCGGGAATCAAACGCAGAAACTGGCGTTTGGAAAACTCGTAGCCGGTCGCGCGATCGCCGCCGATGCACACGCCTAAAATACCCGGCCCGCAACCTCTCCCTTGCGCCTGCAGGACGGCGTCGAGGATCGCTTTGCGACAGCCGTCCAGGTCGCGGTTTGCCTTCAGCTTTTCGTTGGGCAATGAATACTGGGCCCCGACGTTCTCGCAGCCGCCGCCTTTGAGCACCAGCCGCACGTTGATCCTGTCCGAACGCTGCTGATGAAAATGGAACGTCGGCGAGCCGGGCCCGACGTTCGTGCCGTCGTTGATGCCGGTGAGCGAGTCCACCGAGTTTTGCCGCAGGTAACCGAGCTTGGTCGCCTTTTTCACCGCCAGACATGCCGTGTCTTCGAACCTCATCTGGTCCATCCCCACCGGGGAATCGACGTAAAACAAAATGCTGCCGGTGTCCTGGCAGATCGGCTGCGACTTTTGTTTGGCCAGCGCGATGTTGCGCTCGATGATTTTCATCGCGGACTCGGCGATGGTCCCTTTTTTCTCCCGTTCGAGCGAATCCAGGATCGCTTGTCGGACGTCGTCGGGAATCTCGGCGGAAGTGCGGCGGATCAACTCGATCAACGAATCCTGAAGCGCGTTCATACGCTTCAACCGTAAGGTTTGCTCCCGGCCATGTCAACGCGGGGCGCTTCTCGGTAGTGTCCTGATTTGGTGGCGGCGGTGCTGCGGCACCGCCGTGCGCCGCGGCAGCGGCGCACCCACCTCAAGCAAATCAGGACACTGCCCGCTTCTCGGCACCACCATCAGGCTGATGTGACGCACGCATTCCCCTCACTCGATCCCGCGACGGCGGGACCACCCTCTCCCCCGGTGTATCGGTTTAGCCCCCATTGATATGGTGGTACGGCCGAGGGCCCAACGCGGAAGGCATCGCACTTTTTCCATCGCCACTGCCTTCAACATCCGCTACAAATGGCGTTCTTATGAGTGAACGGACGCAACCCAAGGTGCACAAGCTGCCGTTTTGCTTTGCCGACGCGGTGCTGCTGGGTGTGGCCTGGTTGATTTTCTGGCAAAGCAAAACGCCCATGACGGCCTGGCAAACGTTTTTTTGCGCCGCCTCCGTGGCGCTGGGCGCAACGTTTGGCGTGATGCCGTTTTTGCTCGAATACCGGGCGGCGATGAAGCTGGCGGAAGCCGACCGGCTCACCAACGCGGTTCTGCAGATTGAAAACCTTGAAATCATCGGCCGCCAGATCGCCAACGCCACCGCCGGTTGGCAGACTGCTCAAGAACACGCGGACAAGGCCGTCGAGGCCGCGCGCGAAATCGCCGATGGCATCACCAAAGAGGCGCGCGCGTTCAGCGAATTCCTGCAGAAGGCCAACGATACCGAGAAGAATCATCTGCGTCTCGAAGTGGACAAGCTGCGCCGCGCGGAAAATGAGTGGCTGCAGGTTCTGGTGCGGTTGCTGGACCATACTTACGCGCTTTACCAGGCGGCGGTCGGTTCCGGACAGGGGAATCTCGTCGAGCAACTCGGCCATTTTCAGAATGCCTGCCGCGACATCGCCCGGCGCGTCGGCCTCGTCCCTTTCGTCGCGACCCCCGGCGAGCCTTTCGATTCCAAAGTGCATCAACTCGCGGATGCCAACGTTGTGCCTGCCGCCGAAGCGCGCGTCGCCGAGACCATCGCCACCGGCTACACTTTTCAAGGACAGGTTGTGCGCACGGCGCTGGTCACGCTGCAAAACGGCGAGGCGGCAGGCCAACCTTCGCCCGGCGAGTTCGCGACTGAACCGCAGCCGCCGACCGCGGAGGTCGAACCGGAATTTATTGTCGGCCCGGCGGCGGAAATTCCTCAATCACCTGCGGAACCTGCCGTTTCCGAGCAGGAGTGGGTTCAGAAAGAACCGCCTGAGGAAGAGCAGGACGAATTTCGAACGTAGCACCGGCCTCTTCGGCGGTAGTGGTACAGTTTGCATTTTCGGTGGGGCGAGCGTCCGCGCGAGCCGGCTCGTCAGTAGCCTCGCCCCACCAAACTGTACCACCACCTCTTCGGACCAGAGGTTGCGCCGGCGGCAAGCGTTGTGGCTACACCGCCGGGCCGACCGGCAACGTTTTCTTCAACGCTAAAAGGTGCAGCCATGATTCAGTGACGGGCCGCCGGTATATCCGGCTCAGGGCGAGCGCGTAAAGTTTCAACTGCGGTTCGTAGAACTTCACTTTCTCGATCAACTCGCTGCCGCTCGCCTCGTCGGTCTTGAAATCCACCAGCCAGATTTCCTCAGGCAAAATGACCGCCAGATCGACAAAGCCCTGCACGACCAGGAACTCGTCGCCCGCCGCCGCAACGTCTTTCAGCAGGTCCAACTGTGCGAGGTCCTCCGGTGAAAACCGGGCTGTGAACGGAATCTCGCGATGCACGTGTGTCCGCTGCGCGCGAATTCGTTTTCCCAGGTTCGACCGCCAAAACGCACCCACCGCCGCCAGGTTGAGAACCTGGAGTTCTTCGCGGGACAATGTCCCTTCGCCGCCGAGCCGCTCCGCTTCCGCCTCCAGTTCGCGCACACTTCCGACGCGATCCAGGGATACCCTCTCCAGAAACGTATGGTGCGCCGTGCCGATCTCCGCCGCCGAAAGCCTGTCCGCTGTTGTGCCCGATTGCGCCCGAGAATGAAACTTTAAATCCGGGACTTGAAACATTGCTCTGGCCTCATCCTCGGTTTCATCCCGCAGCCGGCGGCGCAGCCTGGAGACGGACGTTTTGGCCGGTTCAGTCGTCGCAAGCCCGAATGGGTATTGCCAGGATACGCGTCGAATCAATTCGCCCAGATCGGCTTCTGCCGCCGATTCGCCGTCCGGAACGGGCGGAGCGTCGGCGGCGGCACGTCTCGCCGCCGTCAAGGAAGCCGGTTCATTCTCAGAGTGTATCTTCCAGCGCAATACGCGGGATTGTCCTTCGCGTTGCAACCCGTCCTCAGGCTGAGTGAGTTGCGGCAGGCAAAGCCGAAGCCAATCCAGAAAAGATCGCCCGACAAGTATGTCCTGATCGGTTGCAGCTTCGGGAGCGGACGATCCCCAGGGTTCGGTGTCGCTCTTGCGACCGGCGGTGGCGCAAAGGACGAGTGTGTCGCGCGCGCGGGTCAGCGCCACGTAAAGCAGCCGTAATTCCTCACCCAGCAATTCGCGTTTGGCGCAAAAGGCGGCCCGCCAGTGAGCCAGACTCGGATAAAGCAGGTCCGAGTCCGGCAACCTGAGCTTGGGACAGAGCCCAAACTCTTCATCGAGCAGAATTTCTTCGTTCAGACCGCTCAGGTTGAACTTCTCGCCCAGCCCGGCCACGACAACCACGGGCCATTCCAGCCCTTTGCTTCTGTGAATGGTCATCAGACGCACCGCGTTTTCCGTGGGCGCAGCCGCAGGTTCCAGGTCCAGCTCCGCCTGCTCCTGCGCCTGGATGAAGCGAAGAAACCGGAACAGTCCCTGGCGTTGATAAGGGTCGTATTGCCGCGCCAGGTCCAGCAACCGGCGGACACTGGCGGCGCGTTCCAGTCCTCGCTCTTCCGCCAGCAGCAACGCTTCGTAATGCGTCTCGGCCAGCACCGTCTCCAGGCAGTGCGTCAATGACGATTGCCGGATAATGCGGCGCCAGCGGTCGAACGACTTTAGAAAGGCAGCAACCCTCGTGAACGTGTCCGCGGTCGGTTG
>QHPW01000357.1:2724-15802 GCA_003219675.1 Verrucomicrobiota bacterium | reverse complement strand
GACATCCCGCGCGCATGCCGGAGCGCTTTCCAGAAAGGTTTTGCCGGGCTCTGCAACCGAAGCTACGCCAGTTCCGCCACCGACAAACCCACCAGAGGCGAACGAAGCACGGCGAGCAACGGCACGTCCTGCAGCGGGTTGTCCAGCAACTTCAGCAGGTTCAACAAATCCATTACCTCCAGCGCCGAATAAAATCCGGTGCGCGCGGCCAGCAGCGGCACGCCGGCGGCGCCGAATTCCTTCGCGAACCGTTCGGCGCGGCTTTGCACCGAACGCATCAGGACCACCATGTCGCGCCATTCGACCGGACGGAATTCCTCCCTGCCCTGGTCCCACACCCGGTGTTTTTCATCGTGCATTTGGCGCAAGCGATGCGCCACCAGGCGCGCTTCAGCCTCCACGGCATCGAGATCATCGAGTTCGTTCCCGTTCTCCTCCTCGTCCGCCGTCGCCCAGACAACGGGTTTGGGCAGCAGATGAAACTCAACGCGCGGCGCGGCGGGATTATCCCCCGCCTCATCGGCCGCTTTGAAGCCGAGGTGAGCGCGGGAATCGGGTCGGCCGAACCTTAACTCCGCTTCCGGGTCATACGCCACGCCGCCCACCGCCGGACGCATCAGCGTCCGGAACAACGGATTAATGAACTCCAGCAACGCCTCGCGGCTGCGAAAATTGTCGGACAACGCCACACGCTGGCCTCCGCCGGATGCCCCGCGCCAGCGTTGTTCGTAGTCGCGAAAAATCCGCGGGTCCGCCAGCCGGAAACGGTAGATGCTTTGTTTGGCATCGCCGACAAGGAAACGGTTTCCCGGCTTTTCGCCGCGACTGAGCAGGGCAAGAATGGCGTCCTGCGCCGCGTTGATGTCCTGGTATTCGTCCACGAAAACATAGCGGAGCTTCTGTTGCCAGGTCTCGGCCGTTCGGGTCGGCCTGCCGGTGTGCGGATCGCGCAACACCCGGAGGGCAAGCTGTTCGAGGTCGGAGAAATCGACACCGCCCAGTTCGCGTTTGGCGCGCGTGAACTCAGCCGTGAATTCCTGACCCAGTTCCAACAGCGTGAGCATCGGCTGGCGAACCCATCGCCAGTCTTCCTCGATCGGGTCTTTGCCGTCTTCGGCGCTCACAAGCGAGTGGAGGAATGCCGCGTCCCGAAAAAATTCTTTAATCGCGCCGCGCACAACGGTCTTCTTCCCCTGCCAGTCGTGTTGATCAGCGTCGCGAATCGCTTCGAGGGCCTTGCGGATTTGGTTCAACCCCGGCTTTGCCGGCGCGGCGGCCAACGCGTCGAGGCACACCGCGACATTCGGCGTTTGCTCGAACGATTTTACCGCGGGCAACCAGAGCTGCCGCCATTCGACGAACCCCTCCGTGAGCCAGCGCCGCCACTGGTGTGGTTCCGTTTGGTTGAAGCGATCCGCCTGATTCGCCATCCAGGCCGCCGGATTGGCCAGCGTCTGAGTGAACCGATGGAGCTTGAGCACAAACCTGCGGATGGAATCGTCGCTGCCGCGACCCTGCTCGCGAATAAGCGATTGGACGGCGCGATCCAGCGGTCCGTCTCCCGCGTAATGTTTTGACAACATGCCCTCGAGCACCGCCAGTTCCATCGGGCGGGTTTGTCGCTCATCGAGCACCGTAATTTGAGGGTCCAGCTCCAGTTCATGGAAATGCTGGCGGACCAGTTGGAAACAAAAACTGTGCAGCGTGCTGATGTGCGCCGTGTCCAACAGGGCAAGCTGTTGTTCGAGCCGCTGGTTGCAGGACTGGCGCTTCGCTTCGTCCGCCAGCCGTTGCCGGATTCGTTTGCGCAATTCCGTCGCCGCCGGTTCTCCGAACGTGACCATCAGGATTTCCTCGAGGCTGGCCGGGGCGCGATCGTCCAGCAAACACGCCACGCAACGCTCGACCAGGGTGCTCGTCTTGCCTGCGCCGGCACCGGCCACCACCACCACATTGCCGGATGTGGTGATGGCGCTCTGCTGCTGTGGAGTGAAAACGCTCATGCGTCCTTGTCGCGGACCGCGCGTTCCGACGCTTCGGCCGGCGCCTGCACTGGACGGAGGGTGCGATACGGCTGCACCCACGGGTCAAAGCGGCAGATGGCGCGGAATTCGCACCAACGACAGGCGGTTTCGGATCCTTTCCGGAACGGGGCCACGCTCACGTCACCGTCGTAAATCGCATTTCCAATGCGCCGCAGGTGACCTTCGACCTCGCCAAGGAACTGTTGAAAGTCCCCGGCCTCGAGGGCGTCGTTGCCGCGTTTGTCGAAGCTGCCGTCTTTTTTGATCGCGTATTTGAACTGGTCTCCTTTGGGTTCGCCACGGTTGTCGAAATACTCGAGCCACCCGGCGTTGAAACGACCACTGTGTTGAAAGCCGGCCCGGATAGCCTGGCCGGTGATGGCTCGCGCTTCGGCTCGTGTTCTGCCCGAACCGCGTTTCGGTTTCAGGCTCACGTAGAACACCCCGGCCGGGAGCAACGCGGGAATGCCGAGCTTGCGACCCCCGTCCTTGAGGTGTTGCAGCGCAGCGAGGTAGGACGGAAGCTGCAATTCCAGTCCGAAATGGAGTTTCAACGCGTCGAGATTGCGCGGCCTGGATTTGTAATCCACCACCACGGCGAGCGCCTGGTTCAGTCCGGCCGGCCGGCACAGGTCAATACGGTCGATGCGGCCGCGCAACTTGAGCGCATGCCCGCGCGTCAGCTCAATCCGCCACGGCGGGAGTCCCTCCTGCTCTAGGCCGAACGTCACCTCCACGAAACTCGGATCGAAACGGTATTGCGGCATCCAGGCGATGAGAGTTTCGATGAGTTTTTGGGCTCCGGCGATCAACACACGCGCGGTGAACCGCCGCGCGGGGTCGGCCAGGAAAAGACCGTCGCGATAGGCCGGCAACAACCGCTCGCCGATCCGCCCGGTCAGCTCGCGCGCTTCGTCCACGGAAAGATCGCGCCACGGTCTGCCGGCGCGTTCCAGCTCGCGATGGAATTGTTCCAGGATCTTGTGCTGGAAATCTCCGCGCGCGCGAGGGTCGGCTTCGAACTCTTTGCGTTCCCCGGCGCTGACCGACGTGAGCAGTTCCGCGCCGTAGAGCCGTTCGGCCAGCGATGCGGCCAGATCGGAAACCGGGCGCGATTCGACCCATCGCCGCTGTTTTTGCAACGGCGCGTCAAATCCGGGCAGCGATTCGAGGGCCTTCAACGCGGACGCGGGGATGGCGTTGGGCGGCGCTGCGAACGGGCCCGGCGCCAGGCCGGCCAACAGCGGGGCAACAAGTTCACTGCTGTGTTCCGCTTCGCGCCAGTCGATGTGGGCCGGAACCGTCTCCGGTTCGAGGCCGGGAAAGAGCCGTTGCAGATGTCCGATGAAGAGCGACGGGTTGAGCGGCGCGTCCGCGGAATCGCGCGCGGCGCAGGTGATGACCAGTCGTTTCCTGGCGCGCGTGGAAGCGACGTAGGCATAGTAGCGTTCGTGGCCCAACTGCTGCCGCTGGTTGGCGCCCAGCCGCAGGTCGCGCGCGATCAGCGCGTTACGCTCGGTTTCACTCAGCAAAGGCGAAGGCGCCGGTTTGGCCGGGAAAACGCCCTCGTTCCAGCCGGGGAGGATGGTGAGTTGCAGTTCGGGATTGCGGGAGCGGTCAAGGGTGCCAACCAGCACCTGGTCGAGTGCGGGCGGGATTACTCCGACCGTCAGATTGGCCAGACCGGCTTCGAGGATCTGCAGCCATTCCGCGAGCGCAAGAGGTTGGTTCGGGAATGCCAGCTCCACATTGTCCAGCAACGCAGTCATTTGATCGAACACGGTCGCGTGGACGGAGAGGGAAAGCAGCGCCGGCAAATCGACCCCGGAGCTCCAGGCTTCAAGCTTTTGCTCGACGCCCAGGGCACACCATAACGAGCGCAGGCTTGCCGCGAGTTGAGGGCCTGTGGGACGCATTCCACAATCCTGCAGCGTGTCCAGCCATCGGCGGAAGGGCGGGAGGGTGTCCTCCAACCAGCGGTTGATTGACGCTTCCAGATCGGCGTCGCCTGGCGTCCTGAGCGGTTGCAACCAAACGCCTCCCTTCCAGCCCCGGGCCAGCGCCTCGTTTTCCAGCCGGTCAACGGCAACTTCATCGCTGCTGACCAGTCCGGTCTTCAACGCGCCAAACCAGTCATCGTGCTCCCAGCCGAATGCGGCCAGCCGGACGGCATAACGCGTCAGTTCAGCCAGCGGGTGGTGCGCCACCGGCTCGCGACGGTCCAGGAAGAAAGGGATTTCATAGCGGCGGAACACGCGGCGGAACACATCGTGACGGCCTTCCAGCGTTCGCAACAGGACAGCGCAATCGCGAAAGCGCCCGCCGCCGCGAGCGTGCCGTAAAATTTCCTGCGCAGCCAGCACCGCCTCGCCTTCGGGATTCGGGCAGACCGCGACACGCAAAGTCGTTGCCACAGTGGCACAGGCGTCCGGCCTGTCTTCGGCCGCCGGGACGTCTGACCCGCTCTCGAACCGCTCCGGCTGCGCCCAGCATCTTTCGATGTGCGCCAGCACTTCGTTGTCCGCGAAACGTCCGCGGCCGGGTTTTCGCTCCAGAGTTTTGACCGTTACATCGCAGTCGGGCAGGGCATTCAAGCGTTCGTAACACCGGTTGAACGTCTGAACCAGGATCGTCCAGGGGGACAACCAGGATTCGTCGCCCGCCGGCCTGCGCTCCAGACAGAACGCCAGGGTCGCGCGTTCGCAGAGCGGCGCGAGGGCCGCCAGAAAGTCCAGTTCCTGCGGCGTCATCTCGGCGAAACCATCGACCCACAAGCCGGCGAAGTGAACTGTGGAGTGCAGAGTGCGAAGTGCGGAATCGTCGCCGGACAGTTGTCTGTGGTCCAATGCTTTGACAGCCGGGGCCTGATTACTATCCACTGATTCGTCTGGCTTTCTACTTTGCGCCCGCAAAACTTCCGTCGCCAGGTCGAGCAGACAATTGGCGTCCTGCAGCTGATGTCCTTTGAGCCAGTCGAGGTAGGCGCGCAGGAGCAGCGCCAGATCGCGCAGCTTGTCGCCGAGGTGTGGTGGCGAAGTGATTTCGTCCCCCAGCGCGAAAAGCCTTTCCGATGAATGCTGGTGTCGCTGCAATTCGCGCAGCACCAGGCTGAGTTGCCGGGCGAAGCCGGGCAGCCGCGCCGAGGCCCGGAAGATTTTCAGTTCCGATTGTTTTTGAGCCAGCAACGCGCGCAGCACCATCACGCGGCCTTCCTCCTCGAGCAGTCGAGGCGGTGATTTCGACAATTCAGCCAGGACAAACCCGGCCAGCCGTTCGAACGAAAGAATCTGCAGGCGTGTGTAACCGAGCAACGGGCCCTGGTGAGAGGTGCTTCCGCTTGCATCTGCGAGCGACTCGCCCCGCCTCGGAGAATCCAACAACTGGCGCTCCAATAGAAAGGTGGCCTGCTTCGGCGCGAGCAACACCAGCGGCAAACCCTCCGGCGATTTTAGCAATTCGGCGCGGATTTCGCCGAGGCAGCCATGCGTCTTGCCGCTGCCGGCGGGGCCGAGAAGAAAGGTCGCCTGCATGAAACTTTTTTAAGCGCGTCAAGGGAAAGACTCAAAGAAACAAAGTGAAATAATTTTCCGGGTTGGACGGTTCTTGTCCTACCGCCCATGCCAGACTTCACGCGACGAAGTCTAATTGATCAGTTTCGGTGGAGGCCGCGTTAAAGCGAGAAGGTCGGTGGTTTCGACCGGCGTCGTAGGGCAGGCATCCTGCCTGCCGGTTGACGCGGCTTCCAGCCGCCAGTCGCTGTCCTGCCCCAAAACAGTACCTACACCGGGCAGGATGCCCGAAGAACCGGCAGGCTGGAAGCCTGCCCTACACTTCCACACTCTTGCCCGGTCCGGGCTGGACGACTTTGATTTTCGGGTAACGGGCCCGGATACATTGCTCGAACCATTGGCGCGAGTCTTCTTCCCCATGGCCGAGGAGGACGGCACGGGGCGAGACCTGGCCAACGAAGTCGAGCAGTTCGTCCCGGTTGGCGTGAGCGGTAAGGTCGAAGTCCTGGACTTCGCAGCGCCGCGTGACTTCGCCGCCGCTGCCGCTGAAGACGAAGGTATCGCCGGGCCGGGCGGCTTTGAGCCGGCCGCCGGGAGTGTCGGGGTCGGCGTAACCGACGAAGAAAATGGCCTGGCGCTCGTCGCCAATCATGCGGGCGGCGAGGTCGTGCGCGGCAGTGTGTTCGCTCATCATGCCGGCGGTGAGGACGAAGATGCGTCCGCCGGAGAGCTTCATTTTGTCCACTTGCCCCGGTTCGAGCACGGCGAGGTTCAGCGCCTCGGTCAGCTTGAGGTTGCTGTGGTTGCGATGGGTGCGGTGGCCTTCGAGGTCGTAGATTTCCGTAAAGACACGGCCCAGGCCGCCAATGTAAATCGGCTGTCGATTCAATCTGCCGGCTTTGATGAGCAACGCCAGCAGGACGAGAATCTCCTGGGAGCGACCCAGGGCAAAGGTGGGAATGAGCACGCAACCTTTGCGTTTGAGGACCCGGTCGAGCGCGGCAGTGAGGCGTTCGACTTCGGCTTCGCGCGAAAAGTCGGGCGGCACGGCGCGATTGCCGCGCGTGGTTTCCATGATCAGGACGTCGGCCTTCACGTCGTCAAAGCGCGCGCCCCGCAGGATGGTCTGGTCGCGGAAACAAACGTCGCCGGTGTAAAAGAGAGTTTCCTTTTGAGCGCGCACCATGAGGCCGGCGGAGCCGAGCGCGTGGCCGGCGTCGTAAAATTCGATTGTGGGCGACGCAAACCCGGCGCGCGTCTTGTGGTACGCGGCCCACTCGATCTGCCGATTGTAACGAAAGCCCTGAAACAACGCGGCGATTTCGTCCACCGCATCGTGCGAAAACAGCGGGTATTCCTTGATCCCGAGTTCGTCGCGCTGGCGCGTCATGACGTTCACCGAGTTGTGCAGCACGCGCTCGATGAGGAAGTAGCTCAACTCGGTCATCAGCGCGTGCGCCTTGGGAAAGTGGCGCAGCGCGACCGGCAAGGAACCGACGTGGTCATGATGACAATGAGTGACAGCGATGGCGTCGAGTTCCTCTTTTTGGATCAGCCGGTAAAGCGGCAGGCTGTCACGCCCCTCGCGTTTCGGATGTGTGCCGGCGTCCATGAGCAGGCGGTGCCCTTCGATTTCGACGAACCAGGCGCTGGCGCCGATGTCGGAAGCCGGATTGAGGTTGACGATTCTCATGACCTGGGGAACGATGATGAAAGAGGACTTTCTGGATCAACAAAATCAACCTGTCACGCAGAAAAATTTGAACAGTTCTGAAACTCGACCCGTCTGAGGAGTGTTGTTCTCACAAGTCGGGGCCGGGTTCTCCACCCGGCCCCGCCCGCCAGTCCCTCTGGCGGAAAGGAGGTAAACGTTTGGTTGTTTGGGTTAGCGGGCATCGCAAGGTGCCCGCTTTTGTTTTGCAGGGCGATTACAGAATAACCGGCGCGTCACGTCAAGGGGCATCTACTTCTTCCGGCCCTGGCCGCCCGATTGCTTTTGCATCACGATCATCATCAATTGCTGCATATCCGCGTGCCTGGTGAAGCCGGCAGGCGGATCGAATTGTTTGGTCTCCGGTTTGGCCAATTGGATCTCTTTGTAACGCATCACGACGGTTGCCTCTTTGTCGTTCATCTGCATTTGAACCGGAAAATCCTTCAGATCGGAGGCGTTCCAGACCATTGCCTCTGCCTTCTGTCCCTTCGCGTCGGTCAGGATCACCCTGTGTTTCACGCAAGCATGACCGTCCACGGTTTCTTTGCCCAGGGGGGTTTTTTCAATCTTAAAATTCCTGTCCGCCGCCGCTGCCGCTTCGTCCGGCATGGGCATGTCCACGTAGGCCTGCAAGGCGGGATAAATGACCAGCATGGATTTCTTTTGCGCCGTCATGACCACGACCGTGCGGTCCAGGCCCAACTGCTTCAATTGCGCGCCCATTCCGGGCGGCATTTGCGCGCTTTTCATCTGGTTCATGTCAATTTCCAACCGCACTTTATCGTCGAGCATCGCGAATCCCATCGGCACGGTGGCGACTTCTTTGCCCGCCTTGTCCAGCGCGCGCATTTCGGCCCTGGCGGTGAACGCTTTGATGTCACCAAACAGCCTGGTGAGGGCGGCGTTCCAGCCGGGAGGGCCGGCGGCGGGCATTTGCGTCTGGGCGATTGCGGAGCAGGCCGCGAGCGCAATCGCGGCCAGGACAGCGAGGCGCAGTCTTGAATTTTTCATGAACCGGACGCTTTCATGCGAACATTTCTGGCGGAGAGTAATGCCTGGCCTCTTTTTCACCAGCACGAAATGAGTCGGGAGTGCAGCGCATCTGATTTTCCTGCAGCGTGGCACGGGCAACCTGCCCATGGGGTGAGGCAACTTGCCGCCCTCAAAGCGGCGGCGGCGTGGATTCCGATGCCTGCCCTGGGCTTCGTCCGGCCGTGATGTTGTGGTTTCGTCCGGCTGGTAGCCGGACGACACGGGCTGGTAGCCCGTTCCACCCGTTTCAGGCGACGATCAAAAAGCGAAAATGGCCTTCAAATCCAACTCTGTGACGGCGCCGATTTTCTTGAGCCGTTCGAGCTCGAACTTCTTCCGGTCCCCCACGATGGAAATAAGTCTGGGCCGGCCTTTGAGATGTTGCTTTTGAAACTGCACGACCTGGTCCAGGCCAAATTGTTGGACCCTGGCAAAGCGTGCCTTGCGCGGATCGATGGGCACTTCCAACCGCTCCCACGAACGCACCACACCGGTGATCTCCCGGAAACCCACTTTGCCGGTGCGATAACGACTGATGACCGAGTCGCGCGTTTCGTTGAAACGCTCGGGCGAAGCGGGCAGGTTCTCGAACAACTCGATGAACGCGTCCAAAGCTTCGGGCGTTTTGTCCGCCTGACAGCCGATGCCGCCGACCATCACGTTCTGTTCGTTTTTACGGCCGCCGTTCGAATAGACCGCATAAGCCGAATACGCCAGCGCCCGGGCCTCGCGCAGCTCCTGGAACACGATGCCGGACATGCCCCCGGAAAAATAGTCGTTGAACAACTGAACGGCCGGGACATTGGCTTCGTTATATTCACCGTCGCCAAACTCGATGCGCACCTGCGACTGCGCCATTTCCTTGTCGAAAAGGTAAATCCGGCTTTCGCCCGGTGCCGCGACCTTGAGGAACCTGTAGGGCGGCGCCGGTTTCAACGGTTCCCCGGAATTCAGGCCCTGTTTCAGGACCGCTTGGACCTTCTCCAGCGGCAACGATCCGGTGTAAGCCACTGCGTGCCGGTACCTCAGCAGGCTTTTAATCAAGCCGTGCAAGTCGTCCATCGTCAGCTCGGTCAGTTTGTCGTTCGGCAACGCGCGCAGAAACGACGAGTCGGTGCCGTAACGGTTGTATTGGGACACGGCGCTGGTGATGGTGCGGAAGTCCTTCTTGGCGTCCTCGCGCTGGACCAGGATGATTTTCTTCAATTCGTCCAGCGTATCCTGCTCCGCGGTCGGGCCGTTCATCAGTTCCATCAGCAATCCCCACGACGCGGCAAAATTCTCATCCAGCCCGGCGATGCTGATGGTGGTCTCGTTTTCCCCGGCGCCGATGCTGAAGTCGGTTCCAAGCTTGTACCACTCCTTCTTCAACTGTTCGGCGGAGAACCGTTTGGTGCCGGACTTGTCGAGCAATTGCGTGGCCGCGCCGAGGCGGTTGTCGTGACGGGTGCCAATATCGACCGAGATGCTCAGAGCGAACAAGTCGTTCAACGGGTTCCTGACATGGTAAAGCCTGACGCCCTCTGCGGCATCCACCTTGCGGTAGTCCTTGCCCGGCGTCACCCACACCGGCTCGAGCTCCTTCACCTTCATCCCCAGCACGCGCTTGAAGAACTCCGACTGGCGCGTCGAGTCGATGTCGATCCTGTCGATTCTGGGTTTCTCGATCTTCGGAATCTCCTGTTGCTCGTCGATGCGGTAACCGGCCACGTAGCCGCCATTGAAATATTGGTTTGCCACGCGGACCACGTCCTTCTTGGTCAGCTTCTCCATCCGCTCGATTTCGCCGATGGCGTAATCCCAATCCTGGAATGCCAGAAACGCATTGCGCATCACCGCGACGCGGCTTTCATCGGATTCCAGCATCGCTTTGCGGTTCTTTTTGAAGTCGGTAATGATGGCGGGGAGAATCCAGTCTTCAAACTCGCCCTGCCTGATCAGTTGGATTTGCTGCAGCAACAGGTCTTCAACTTCCTTGAGTGGCTGGCCCTTTTTCGGGATGCCCCAAAGATACTCGGCGCCGTAATCGTTGTTCAACTCCGGACCGGAACCGGCGCGACGCACCTTTTGCTGCTGGTTCAGGTTCAAATCAATCAGGCCGGCCGTGGCGTTGTTGAGAATCATGTCCACCAGCTTGAGCGCCTCGGCATCCGGATGGTTCCGCCCCGGGGTGCGAACGGCCAGCAACGCATACTCTTCCCCCTTGTATTTCACCGTAACCCGCTCGGCGCCTTGCAGCGGCTTTTCGTCCCATTTCTTCGGCGACGGAACTGTTTTGGCTTTCCATACTGAAAAATACCTGTCGATGAGCTTGATCGTCTGGCGCGGATGAATGTCGCCGGAGATCACGATGGCCATGTTGCCGGGCACATAATTCTTCTCGAAGAACTCATACATGTTTTTGAGCGACGGATTCTTGAGATGCTCCACTTCGCCGATGGTGGTCTGCTGGCCGTAGGGATGATTCTTGAAGAGCAGCTTGTTGACCGCGAACTGAATGATCGCCTCCTTGTTGTCGAGTGTCTGGTTCTTTTCTTCGTACACGATTTCCAATTCCGGTTGAAAAAGGCGGAAGACCGGATGCTGGAAGCGCTCGGACTCGATGAGGGCCCACTGTTCCAGGCGGTTTCTCGGCAGGTTCACCTGATAAACGGTCTCTTCGTGCCAGGTGTGGGCGTTGAGGCCCTGCTCGCCCATCGCCTTGTAAAGCTTGTCCATCTCGTTCGGGATCTCGAACTGCGCCGCCAATTGTGATTCCTTGTTGATCTCGGCGTAGATGGCCTTGCGTTTCTCAGGGTCGGTCTCGTGGAAATGCATCTCGTAAAGCTCGGTGATGCGGTCCAGATGCGGCTTTTCCTTCTCGAAGTCGAGCGTGCCGACTCTGGTCGTGCCCTTGAACAACATGTGTTCGAGGTAATGCGCCAGGCCGGTGGACTCGGCGGGGTCTTGCTTGCTGCCGGCGCGCACCGCGATCTGCGCCTCGAATCGCGGGGTCTCATGGTTTTCAGTCAGATAGACCGTCAGCCCGTTGTCCAACTGGTAAATCTGGACGGCCATCGGGTCTTTCGGATTTGGCCGGTTGATCCGTTTGAAACCGGCCAGCGCCGAAAACGGCGTGATGACGAGGACAACCGCGAGAGCGACGAGTAGAATGGATTTGCGGTTCGTGTGTATGGGTGGAGGCAGGGAAATCATTCGATTTTGGAACATTGGACAAACGCGGCGCTAAAACTGCACCAAGGAAGTCATCGCCGCCAGCTTTCTTTTGACGTGAACGGGCGCCATCAATGATTCTGATCTCCGCTGCGGTCAAACGGCGGGGCTTCCTATTCGAAATGAAAGTGCGCGGCAGCGGCAAAGGCATATTCCGTCGCGGGACGTCGAGGTGCGCGCATCCTCGCTGCCGGCGGAACCCTCCGAATTGTTTTGGGCCGGTAGGACGGGACGGACGGCTCCGTCGGCAATGGATGACCAACGCTGTAGGAGTTCGGCAGACGCGCGTGAAGTTGAGGGCGTCGTTCCCACATCAACCCGGCCAACCAGTGCCGCGTGAACGCCCAAAGATAGTCACGCCCCCTGTTGCCCGGCGCGCGGACCTTCCGTCGAAAGCGCGGATTGTGGGCATAGACGGTATTGGCGCGCGCGGTGAGTTCGCGAATCCAACGGCGCGGCAGTGGCTGGCCCAGCCAGACGGAGGCCTCTTCGCAAACGGCCTCCATGACCGCGCGCGGCACGATGGGTGTGTCCAATTCAATGCGCGGCGCGGATGGTAGCTGGGGCGCGGGGCGAGACTGGGTCGTCGTTTTCATGGTGGTCCCTCCACAATTTTGATTTCGTCTTCGGTCAGACCGTAAAGGTCATAAACCAGCCCATCAATTTGCGTGTCCGTGGCGGCGATCTGGCGTTCGAGCGAAGTTTTTTCTTGCGGCGTTTTGGCGACGCCCAGCTTCTTGTGCATTTCCAGCATTTCCTCCACGAGCTTCACCATCCGGTCGTGGCGGGATTTGTCAGCGTGGTCGGAACGGTCGATCGGTCGAATCGGCAAGGAGCGGGTCTCTTTCAGAACAATCTTTGGGAAATCATCTCGTTGTGCGACATTCGAGCGCCGCAGAAAATACCAAGACATGAGGCGGCTGTTTATAACACCGAGAAAGTAATTCAGGTCGGGCCCATTCGACGATGGCAAGAGGCTCTGCATCGACTTGTTCGTGACGAAGTCCGCAGTAACTTTCACTGCTTGCAGTTGAAATTGCCGGCTGATGAGTTCCCGCAGAAGCAAACGCAAACCGAGGAAATATCGCTCCGGCTTTGGCTCAGCCAGCGATCGATCAAAACGTATGAAGCATTGGTCACCGCGTTCGAACACGTACCGTCGAACCTTTCCGCGGAAGGCGGGTCTGCTAGTCGAGTGCGTGGGCTTCTCAGTCAGGTTAAAAGGAGTGACACCACGTTGAACGTCTGCCATTTCTCCCAATGGTTTTCCGGCGGCAACAATTTTGCGCATAACAGCCGTGGACGCGGCATCGGCGTAGCTCAGGTACTCGTCCCCGCCATCGGCAAACCAAGAAGAGAACTCTGCTTTGCTGGCGTGCTCCGCAAACTCCTTGGTCTTTTTAATCCGGTGACGCTTCGGAAATGTGATGATCGTTACTGAACGCTGATCTATGCGTGGCCAGAGCGCTTTCTTTACGCGTTTGACGGCCACGAACACCGTCGTATCAACCCAAGCCTTGAATATATCGTAAGGCAAGTTCACGAATAAGTCGGGGTCAGTCCGACACGCGATGAATCGCCGGAGT
>QHPW01000357.1:0-2666 GCA_003219675.1 Verrucomicrobiota bacterium | reverse complement strand
GATTTATTTACGCGTTTGACAGCCACGAACACAGTCGTGTCAACCCAAGCTTTGAATACATCATACGGCAAGTTAACGAACAGGTCGGGATCAGTCCGGCACGCGATGAATCGCCGGAGTGCGGAGAACTTCGGGCCGCTGTACCATCCGGTGGGGACAATCATCGAAAAACATCCGCCGGGCCTGAGCAACGAAACTGCCTGCTCCATGAATAGAGAGTAAGTGTCCAAGTCCTGAGTGGAGGTTTGGAAGTTTTCGCGCAGGTAATCAGACTCGGCATCGCTTAGGGTTGCCCCATACGGCGGGTTCCCAATCACTGCATCAAACCCACCTTCCCATTTGGATTCAATCAGCTCCAGGGACGACACGGCCTTTTCGCCTTTCCTTTTCTTGTGACTGTAACTGCCGTGCAGCGGCACTCCGGGCATCGTGTAGTCCAGCGGCGAAGCGGCGGCGGTTTCACGCAGTTCGCCGGTGGAACTCTTTCGCCGGAAGATTTGCGGAAACTCCTTGTGCCAGTCGAAGACATTGATGCAGTAGCGTTCGTCATCCGTCAGCAGCGGGAGTTCGGCTTGCCGGTAGAAATCCGGACCGATGAGCGAGTTGCCGCACTTGATATTGTCGCCCAGGTCGGGTAACGCGCGTTCCTGAAACGCTGGGTTTCGCCTTCCAGCACTTTGAGCAGGAGCGAGAGCTTGGTCGTCTCCACCGCCTGCGCGTCGATGTCCACGCCGTAGATGTTGTCGAGCAGGATGCGTTTGCGCTCGGCAATGGTCAGTTTCCAACCGCCGCCCGCGGCCTGCACCAGCGCGGGCCGGCTGCCTTTGGCCCATTTGGCCGGGTCGTTTTTCGCGTAGAAGTCGAGATGCCATTGGAGCAGGAATTCATACGCGCCCAGCAGAAACGATCCGCTGCCGCAGGCAGGGTCAAGGATGCGGAGCTTGGAGACGCGGTTGAGCACGCGGGACGCGCTCCGCGCGTCCAATCCTTGAACCGTAGCAGCCGACGTAAGGAGGCTCACTTCAATTTCGGATTTCGGATTTCGGATTTCGGATTTTTCAATCAGAGCCTCCTGACGTCGGCTGCCACACTCATCGAGGAGTCTGCCCACCGTCTGCCGGACGATGTAGTCCACGATGTAGGTCGGGGTGTAATAGACGCCGCCGGCTTTCTTGACTTCCGGTTTTTCCTCAACAACCGCGCGATGGCCTTCCGTCAGCCGGATGATTTTGCCGAGAAATTGTTCATAGACCTGTCCGAGAATGTCCGCCGCCAGCGCGGAGAAAACGTAGGGACTTTCCGGGTAGTAAAGGCTCTTGAGAATGTCCCGCAGAAGCTTGTCGTCGAGATCGAGGCCAAGGGTAAGTTCGTCGGGCGCTTCGTGGCGGCCCTTCTCCGATTTGAAGTGGAACAGGCCGGAGTTGTAGCGGTCGTCGGCTTGCTCGAACTGTTGGGCAAGTCGCGGGTAAATGCGCTCGCCGTTGCTCAGGGCCTGGAGGCGTCCGTAATCCTCAATGCCGCGGCCTTCGCAGATGCGCAGGAAAATGATGCGGTCAATGATGCGCTGGACGGCGAAGTTGAGTTCGCGCTGGGTGAGTTTGGAATTGCGCAAAGCGAGGTTGCGGGCCAGGTCGACACGCCAGCCTTCAATGGTCTTCAGAAATTCGTCGTCAACGTCGGCTGTGCCGCGCTTGGCTTTGGTGGACTCAGCAAACTTGTCGAACGCGCCTTTGAGAACGGCATCGCGGGAGAAGATGCCGGCGATTTCGTCCCAGCGTTTGGCGTAGTCCGTGTAAGGAATATAGAGAATGCGACCGGTGGCGGCGTTATCGTGCTGGTCGGGTTTGAAGCGGCAGTCATAGACGGCGAACTCCTCGAAATCTGTCAGGATGTTGAGCGGGAGCTTGGTCGTGAACCCGTAGCGTCGCAGTTGGAAGGCGGGGCCGACATCGTGCTTGATATCCACCGACGGGCGTTTGGCTTCGAGAAAGAATTTGCGCCCGCCGCCGATGCGAAAACAGTAATCGGGCGCTTTGGTGGCTTCGCCGACTTTGATGGCGTCCTCGTGGATGACGTCTTTGTAAGCTTCGGCGTAACCCTGCACGTTGTCGATGTCCCAGCCGAGGGCCTTGAAGAACGGATCAAGGAATTCGCGGCGCAGTTGCGTTTCGTTGTATTGGCCGGATTTGTAGGCGTCGAGCTGGCGCTCGAAACGCTCGACCAGTTCCAGGATTTCCTTTGGAGCGCTCATCGCAGACGCGGGGATTAAACAACAAAGCCGCAGAGCGACAAAGAAAAACTTGGCGTTTGCCGCGCGGCGGCGGTTCACTGGAGTCGTGCAAGGCAAAACATTCAAACTCGCCCTGGCCCAAATGCTCGTCGAAGGCGGGCGCAGGGAAGCGAATCTGAGGCGCGCGCTGGAACGAATCAACCAAGCCGCCGCTCAGGGCGCGCAAGTCGTGGTTTTGCCGGAGGCAATGACGCTCGGCTGGACGCACCCGTCGGCGCGAATCGAGGCGGATGAAATCCCCGACGGGCACTCGTGCGCGGCCTTGCGCGAAGCCGCGCGCAGGAGCGGCGTTTATGTGTGCGCCGGTTTGATTGAGCGGGCCGGCGACTCGATTTTTAACGCCGCAGCGCTCATCGACCCTCAAGGGCACGTCATC
>QHPW01000358.1 GCA_003219675.1 Verrucomicrobiota bacterium | reverse complement strand
AGGTTTGACGCCAGGTTTTTTGAGCCTTCGTCCGTTCGAACGATCAATTGCAGCCCGACGGGATACCATTGCCTGAATGGAACATAAATCTCCGGCACGACCAGGCTCTCGAATCCGTTTGGCTTCACGTCACCCACCACGCCCACCACTTTCCGTGGTCCGTTCATGTTGAGGATTTTACCCACCGGGTCTTCGCCGCCGAAATAGCGACGCGCCAGGGCTTGATTAATCGCCACGACCCATTCGGATTGTCCCGTGTCGTGCTCGGAGAACGGCCGCCCTCGCGCTACCGGGATTTGCAGCACACGGAAGTAATCGGCGCTGACGCCCCGAACGTGGGCCATTTGATCCCTGTCCCGTTCGGGAGAGGGATGCCCCTCAACCGTGAAGGAGTAGCTGGTGTCACCGCCCAATAGCGGCAAATAATCGACGACTGCAAACGATTGCGCGCCGGGCAGCCGTTGGACGCGCTGAAAAAGTTCCGCGTAGTAATCGTCACGGTTCGGGTATTTGGATCGCTCGGGCCAGCACGCAACGGACAGGACATTTTCCGGATTGAAACCCAGGTCGGTGTGAGTCACAAGCCAGTAGCTTTTGACCAGCAAACCGGCGCCCACCAATAGCACCAGCGCCAGCGCAACCTCCGCGATGACCAGTAAGCTCCGGAACCAGGATCGCGAAGAGCCGGCACCGTCCCCAGGACAAGACCCGCCAGGAGCGCGATGGCCGCCGTGAATCCCAGGACCCACGGGTCAACGTGAATCTCCACGATTCTCGGAAAATTTTGCGGCAGAATCGAAATCACCAGCTTCAAGACCCATCCCGCCAACAGCAGCCCGGCGACGGCTCCCAGAACGCATAACAGAAGACTTTCGGTGAGAAACTGACGCAACAGCCTGAACCGGCTTGCGCCGAGCGCGGATCGAACGGCAATCTCTCGTCCTCGTGAAGCGGCGCGAGCCAGCAGCAGGCTGGCGACATTGGCACACGCGATGAACAGCACGAAACTGACAGCGCCAAAGAGGATGAGGAGCGCCGGGCGAGCGGGTCCGACGAGTGAGTCGTGCAAAGGCATGACACGCATCCCGCGATCCGTGTTGCTCGCCGGGTATTGTTTCGCGAGCCGCAGAGCTATCGTGCTTGCCTCGGCCTGGGCCTGTCCAAGACCAATCCCCGGTTTCAACCGCGCAAGCACATGAACCGACAACGCGTTCCGGCTGTCGCGCCCATCGGAAAACCAAGTAAGCGGAATGAAAAAGTCAGGCTCCAATTGCAGTGTTGGTTCGGTGGGGAATTTGAAATCCGGCGCGGTCACCCCGACGACAAGGTAAGTCTTATCGCTGAATCGGACGGCTTGGCCGACGATTCCAGGGTCTGCGCCAAAGCGCCGTTGCCAAAAGCCGTGACTCAATATGACAACCGGGCTGTTGGTAGCTTGAGCTTCCTCGGGAAGAAAGGTTCGCCCCAAGAAGGGCTGCATTCCCAACATGGCAAATAGATTTGTGCTGATGGCGGCGCCTTTCAGCCGAACCGGCTCCTCATCTTGCCGGTCGACGAAGTCCCACGGCCGCCAGCCTGCGATCTCTTCAAAGGCCGTGCTTTGATTTCTCAGGTCAACGAAATCCGGCGGAGAAACCCAAAAGCTTTGTTCACGCGTCTTCTCGTTTTGCCAGAAGACTTGCGCGAGCCGACCAGGGTCTTTGTAAGGAAGCGGCCTGAGAATGAGAGCATTCACGGCGCTGAAGATGGCGGTGTTCGCACCGATGCCGAGCGCCAGCGTGAGCACCGCCACGGCGGTGAAGCAGGGGTTCTTCAGCAGTTGGCGGAGAGCGAATCTCAAATCCTTCATATTTTCGATTTTCGATTTACGATTTGGTCAGTAGTCAGTGGTCCGTGGTCAGTTGCTGGATTCCGCACTCCGCATTTCGCATTCGAATCATGGCTCCGGAAAATGACGAAATCCGAATGAAGAATGTCGAAAGAATGTCGAAGCACGAAGTCACAAATAATTCCAAATACGGCGCAACTTTTGCCTTCGTCATTAGGACTTAGGAATTCTTTCGTCCTTTGGATTTCGTCATTCGTCATTCACGCGTCACCTTTCACGTTCTAACGATTTAACGGTTCAACGTTCATTGGTTTCCACGCTTTCCTCGACAATGCGCCCATCAAACAAGTGCACGTTGCGCTCGGCGTGCCGGGCGAAGCGCGGGTCGTGCGTCACCATGCAGATCGTCGCGCCCTCCCGATGCAGTTCGCGCAACAGTTCCATCACTGCCTCGCCGTGCTTGGAGTCGAGGTTTCCGGTCGGCTCGTCCGCGAGCAGAATCGCCGGTTTGCCGCCGAGCGCGCGGGCGACGGCGACGCGCTGCTGCTGGCCGCCGGAAAGTTGCGACGGATAATGTTTCACGCGATGGGCCATGCCGACGCGTTCCAGCGCCTCGGTCACCCGTTGTTTGCGTTCGGCGGCGTTCATACCGCGATAGGTGAGCGGCAGCTCGACGTTTTCAAACACGGTGAGGTCGCCGATCAGATTGAAGCTTTGAAAGATGAAGCCGACTTCGCGGTTGCGGATGCGGGCGCGCTGGGAGTGGTCCAGGTTCGCCACCGGCTGGCCGTTGAGCGTGTAATTGCCTTCGGTCGGCGAATCAAGCAGTCCGAGAATCGAGAGCAAGGTGGATTTGCCGCAGCCCGACGGGCCGGCAATGGAGACGTATTCGCCTTTGCGAATATCGAGGTGAATGCCCGACAGCGCGTGCGTCTCCACTTCGTCGGTGTAGAAAACCTTCTTGATGCTGTCGAGTTTGATGAGTGAATTGTCGGTGGTCATGGGTCGGTGGTCGGTTGATGGTTCGTTAAATGCGTTAAAAGGGTTGAACCGTTAAATCGACAGAGGCGGCGATAGGGCTTGGGCATTTCGGTTTCACGTTTTAACGATTCAACGGTTCAACAATTTGCGATTTGATCAGTCGTCAGTGGTCCGTGCACTCCGCATTCCGCATTTGAGTCACTCGTATCGCAGCGCCTCCATCGGATCGACTTTCGTGGCCCGGCGCGCGGGGACATAACAGGCCGCCAGGGCAACCAAGCTCAGCAGCGCCAACACGCCCAAAAATGACACGGGATCGGCTGTCGTCACCTGGAACAAATCCAACTGACTGCGCAAAAGACCCGCCGCTCCAACACTGGCGAGAATCCCGATGACGATTCCGGCACCGACCAGTCTGGCGCCTGTCCGGAAGATCAACCGTAGAACGTCGGCCCGTTGAGCGCCCAAGGCCATACGCACGCCAATCTCGCGCGTTCGCCTCGAGACGAGGTAGGACAGAACGCTATAAATGCCGGCCATCGCCAGCGCGAGACCGAGCGCCGCAAACAGGCTGAAAAGCGCCATGATGAAGCGCGGTTGCGCGGTCCGGAAACCCACTTCCTCCTCGAACGTGCTCGGGCCATTGATCGGTTGTTCACGATCCATCTCGCGCACCTGTGCCCGCAAAACGTTCATCAGCGACTTCGGATCGCCCAAGGTGCGAATCGCCAGGGTGCGCCCCGGTGGCGCCAGAAGTGTGTAGGGCACGAGAACCGCGGGTTGAGGATCGTTTCGCAGATCGTCGTTGCGCGTGTTGCCCACCACGCCGACAATCGTGACGTACGGCGAGGGATTCGTCGGGGTGAGCACCGGGCCTCCCGGCTTTTCCAACAAATCCAGCCGGAGGCGCCGGCCGACGGGATTTTCTCCGGCCGGCCAGAGCTTGACGGCCGCTTCGTTGACGACCGCCACATGTTCCGAACCATTGATCTCCTGCTCGGACAGCATCCGTCCCTGCCGGAGCGGAACACCTGCAGTGCGCAAATAGTCGGCGCTGACCAGTTGCAGCATGAGTTGGCGCGTCTCGGCGTCCGTCCGGCCCTCGATGGCGAAGGCGGATTGGGGTCCACCAAAGGGAAGCCCGCCGTTACCGATCGTTGCAGCCTGGACTCCGGGAAGATTTTTAACGCGTTCCAGCAGTTCTTGAGCGAAACGATTGCGCTCATTCCAGGTCGCGTAGTGTCTCGGAGGCAGAGGCAGGTTCACCGTCATGACTCGTTCGGGATGGAAACCCAGCTCAACTTTTTGCAGAGCGACAAAACTGCGGATCGTCAGGCCGGCGCTGACGAGCAGCACCACCGACAAGGCCACCTCCGCAATCACGAGCAATGACCGCGTTCTTCCTCCCGCTGAAGCGCTGGAACCCCGCGCCTCTTCCTTAAGCGCTTCAACAAGGTCCGGACGTGAGGACTGAAGCGCAGGCACCAGACCAAACAGAATTCCAGTCAGCGCCGAGACAATCACGCAAAAGAACAAAACGTAGCTATTGACCTCGATCCGCGCCTCGTTGGGCACGTAGAAACCCGGCATCAACGCCACCATCAGGCTGGTGATCCAGAAGGCAAACAGAAGACCGAGCAGGCCTCCCAGTAGTGAAACCAGAACACTTTCAGTCAATAATTGCCGGACAAGCCGGCCGCGTCCCGCGCCCACGGAAAGACGGATCGCCATTTCGCGGGCTCTCGACGTCGCCCTGGCCAGTTGCAGGTTGGCGACATTGGCGCATGCGATCAGCAGAAGGAAACCCACAGCTCCGAAAAGCAATTGCAAACTTCGCTGCATCTCTCCGCTGGCGGCGGTGATGTCCAGATAATTGGTAAGTAGGGTGGTGAACTTCTCCTGCGGAAACCCGGATGGGTTCTCTTTCGCCAATTGTAACTGCAGGGAATGCAGTTGCAGTTCGGCGACGGAAGCCGAGACGCCAGGTTTCAGGCGTGTGATCGGGAACACCCCTCGCTGATCGCGGGAATCAATCCCCATCGGCAGCCAGACTCCGTCATCGGTCCACCATCCGAAACGCGGAGGCATGACGCCGATGATGGCATGCGGTTGATCATCCAAAC
>QHPW01000078.1:12505-25085 GCA_003219675.1 Verrucomicrobiota bacterium | reverse complement strand
GGTCAGGTTGTAGCTGCCGGCGCTGCCACAGCAGACATCGGATTCAGGCAGTTCGACGAAATTGTTTCCCGCGACGGCCTTCACCAGGTCGCTCGGCTGTTTTGTGATGCGCTGCGGATGCGCGAGATGACAGGCGTCGTGATAGGTGACCTTAGGCGCGGAGTGTGGAGTGCGGAGTGCGGATTCCCCCTCACCCGGCCGTCGGCCACCCTCTCCCTGAGGGAGAGGGCCGTGGTGGGGGGAACACGGATGCTTAAAAAAGTCACCGGCGACAAGGACCTCTGTGAGGTCCTTGACCCTGGCGCTGAACTTTCTTCCGCGCTCCGCCCACGCCGGGTCGTCGCGAAGCAACTGCCCATACTCCTTGAGCGTGGAGCCGCAACCGGCGGCGTTGATGATGATGGCGTCCAGATCGTGCTGCTCGAAGACTTCGATGTTCGCGCCCGCCTTTTTCAAACCCGCCCGAATTTGCAGAATGCAACCGGGATTGGTCGCAGACTTGCGTCGGTGGCGTCACCACCTCCCAGCCGGCGCGATTGAGCAAGCGAACGCTGTTGGCGTTGGTTTCGCCGAACAGCACGCTCATGACGCATCCGCTGACAAAGCCGACACGACCGCGACTGGACGCGGGTGCCGGCGAAAACTCGGGCAACTCAACTTGCGTTGCATCGTCGGGAACAAGGGACAAAGCATCCCGCGCGAATCGCGGCAGCAGTTTCTCCGCCCGCAACGCGCGCAGAACTTTCACCGGCAACAGCGCCAGCTTCATTCGCCGCGGGAAGGGAAAGACTTTTTCAATCGCCACGCGTCGAAGAAGAGTTGCAAACACAGACCGCCGGTAGTGTTTGGCGATGTGGTGGCGAGCGTGTTCCAGCAGTTCGCCGTAGGGCACGCCGCTGGGACAAACCGCTTCACAGGCGCGGCAGCCAAGGCAGAGATCCATGTGCCGCACCGCGGTGTCACCCAACGGCAGTCGCCCGTCCTGAACGGCGCGCATGAGGTAAATGCGACCGCGGGGCGAATCGTTCTCGTTGCCGGTTTCAAGATAAGTCGGGCATGACGCGAGGCACAATCCGCAATGGATGCACGCCAGCGAGTGGTTGTAGTCAAGGAAGCGTTCGACCGGAGCGTCGGTGCGAGCCGGAGGATGGATGGCGGATCCAGGCGCGTTCACAGCGGCAAATCGGGCAATACGTGTCTCGGATCAAAAGCGTCCTTCACCCGGCGTATCAATTTCATCGGCAATTCAGCCCGATCCGGCTGCGGGCCGCCACGACAGTAAATCACACCGTCTCCTGCGCGGGCAACGAAAGGAATCACGCCGAGTCCGCGGAGGGATTCGGCGACGCGCGAAGGCAAGACTGAAATTCGGGCCGGCGAAGGTCCGCTGCTCCAAAACTTCTTCTCGTGATCCAGGCTCGCGGGTTCCTTTAAACCCAGTTGATGCGCAATGGCCGATTGCCACTCGACCTCTTCACGCGTACCGGCAAAGCCGAGGACGACGAAGAACCGGTTTGATCCCTGCCCGTCGGGAGGCGCGAGATTATGGAGGTCAAGCACGACGGGCGTCATTTCGGACTCGATCACCGCCTCGATCAACGCCCCGGCTCGTTCCAGCGACTCACAACGCGTCTGGACGAACTGCTCGGCTTCGGGCAGCGGGCGGAGCTTGAACGTCGCTTCGACGATCACGCCCAGACTGCCGTGACAGTCGATAAACAGTTTGGCGAGGTCGTAGCCTGCGACGTTTTTGACGACCTTGCCGCCTGACTGGATGACGCGTCCGTCAACCAGGGCGACTCGGATGCCGATGAGGTAATCGCGAATCGTGCCGTAACCGAATCGACGCGGTCCGCTGGCGTCGGTGGTGAGCAGGGCGCCGAGGGTGAGGCGCCCGGGATTCGGCGGGTCGATCGGGAGCCACTGCCGCTGCCGGGCAAGTTCGGTTTGCAACCGGGCCAGGGTGATGCCCGCTTCCACGGTCACGGTCATGTCTTCCGGCGTGTGTGCGACCACGCGGTTCAGCGCCTCCAGATTAATGCCGGTGACCTTTTCGCCGCGCGCATGGGCGCCCGCAAGGGTCTTCCTCAACTCCTCCAGACTGGATATTTGAATCGTCATCGCCGCAGACGGCTGCGGCATTCAACCAGAGAGAGCAAAGGAGACCAAGGAAAGTTGTGCGGTTTGGCGGATCAGAAACTCCGGGCGGTTCAGTCGTTCAGCCCCAGGTGAATGGGTTCGCTTGTTTCCTCGCCGCTGGATTCCAGATGCGCCTTTCTCAGCGCCTTGACCTTGGCTGGACTCGGCTCGTCCGCAAGCAATCCGCCCAGGCCCAGATGACCCAGGGCGTTGACGAATTTATCGAAGCTGGCGGTCTTGCACACATAACCGTCCGCCCGCAGGCTGAACCCGCTCAGGATGTCTTCCACTTCCCAGGAGGCCGTGATGATGATCACCGGCAGGTCCTGGGTTCGCTGGTCGGCACGGATGCGTCTGAGCACCTGAAAGCCGTGCATGCGCGGCAGTCTCAGGTCGAGCAGCACCACGGCCGGCAGCTCGCCCGGGTCACGTCCGCAGCACGGGCCGGTGGCGAATAGAAAGTCGAGCGCCGCCACTCCGTCATGCACCACTTCGACATCATTCCAGATGCGATTCTTCCTCAAGGCGCGCACGACCAGGAGTTCATCATCGGGATTGTCTTCAACCAGCAGGATGAATTTGCTGTTCATAGTTTTTTCAGGGTCGAGTTCTGACCGACCGGCAATGCCTTAAACTATCCCAACCGGCGCAATGGGTTCAAGGTGAAACGGGATCAGACCGGTGCTCGACGACTCAGTGAGCATTGGGCCAACGTCACCGATTGGCGATGCCAGCACCCTCTGTCAGGGTCGGCACCTGGCCAAGTCCGGTGGGCAGTATAGTTCATAAACAGGACTAAGCAACCTGGATAGTGCCATCGCGCGAACGTGCCGGTGGCGGATTCGTGCCGGTGGCCTCCGGCATCTCCACGATCTCGAACCAGTATCGGCCCAGCGATCGGGCCACGTTCACCAGCGTTTCAAAGGTCACCGGCTTCACCAGATACATGTCTGCTCCCAGGTTGCGGGCGCGCCAGAAATCCTCGTCGGCCTTGGACCCCGTCATCACGACAATCGGGATGTTCCGCAAGTCCGGATCGGCCTTGATTTCCGCCAACGCCTCGCGCCCATCCTTGCGGGGCATGTTCAGGTCCAACAGGATCAGGCCGGGTCGCGGCGCGGCGGACGCTTTGGAGTACTTGCCGCTGCGATGCAGGTAGTCCATCAACTCCACGCCGTTTTCCACGAAGCGGAGCTCGTTGTGCAGATGGGCCTTTTCGACCGCCGCTTTGACCAACAGACAGTCGGTCGCCTCATCGTCAGCCATCAGAATGGTGATCGGTTTTCCATGTTTTCTCATAAGCGGTTTCTCAAAATCTCGATACGTTAAGGACCGGAATGCCGCCGTGGATTCCCGCGTGCGTCGATTCCGCCGCATTTCGCACGCGCGGCGCATGACCGGCAACAATTCGCTCGGCGAAGCGAACTTCGAAACAAAATCATCAACACCCGCCGCCAAAAGCGCCTCGCGGTCGATGGCTTCCGGCCGCAGGCTCCGCGCCACGATCGCCGTGCCGGGCAGAGCCCGCTTGAGCCGCGCAATCATGGCCGGCCCGCCGCATCCGCAAACGGCCAGATCAAACAGGATTACGTCGGGCCGCAAAACCTTCGCTTGAGCCAGCGCTTCCTCGCCTCGAACCGCCGTCCCCACCACAAAGGTTTCAGGGCGGCAGTGCTTCTGGAAAAAAAAGGTCTCAACTCGCAAAAAGCTCGGATTGCCTTCCACAATCAGCAGGGAGATCGGGTTCATCTGGAGTCCGGCGCGTTGGAAAGTGTGACTGCCCGCATCGAATGCCTCGATCTTGCATGCTGTGATGGCCGCAGAGCATGCCGGCCGGCCGGTGCGAAAGAAACACAAATGAGACATTCCCGCTCCCGGGCAAAACGCCGTCCGTCAAAGTCCGACCGGCGTGTCCGGCCCGGTGAATCCTGCAACAGAACCTCGAAGCCCTGAATTGAACCGCGATGCGCTCCAGCGGAACCGGCACTCTATTTCGACTCCCTTCGGAGGCGGTGAGTGAAGAGAGAGGCTGCTGCCGCCGATGATACATGGGCCGCATTCTAGGCTCGTCCAGGCCGGGAAGCCATACGGGCGCCTGCGTAATCTGGCTACGAAAGGTTACGTCATAAGTTCTACGGAACGCTTGGTCCGTAGCATTCCTCCCGCCCGCGACGCCGGAGGTTCAAGACGGAGAACCATGAGCCCCTGGCGTTTTACCCGTTTCGCCTGTCGATTGCGCTGGAATCCTTCCCCGCCGCTCCGGTTTCGCGGCGTTCAGCAAGGGCAACTCGGCGGTCAACCGGGTGCCGGAGCCGGCTGTCGAATCGATCCTCAGATCGCCGCCCAGCAGCAATGCCCGTTCGCGCATGCCGGCCAGTCCGCTCGAATGCACGCCATCACCGTCCGCAGAATCGAAACCCCGCCCCCGGTCCTCAATGTGCAGGTGGAGTCGTTCCCGGCGCACTTGCACGCGGACGGTCGCTTCTTTGACTCCGGCATGCCGTGCCACGTTGGTGAGCGCTTCCTGCACGATGCGATAGGCCGCGGTCTCGACCTCGGCCCTGAACCGGCGCCCCTCGAGTTCGGAATACCTGAAGTGGATGCGCACGCCGGTCACCGCGGTGTAACGCTCGAAGTGCCAGCGCAATGCCGGCAGCAACCCCAGGTCATCCAACATCCCAGGCCGTAGGTCCAATGAAAGTTCGCGCACGCGCGAAGTCAGTTCACTGACCAGCGCCACAGCTTTTTTCAGATTGTCAGCGGCGTCGGCCCGGTCCGGCCGCAAACCTATCTCCAGCGCCATCTTCAGTACTGTCAACAACTGGCCGATTTCGTCGTGCAACTCGCGCGCGACGTGGCGCCGCTCCGCCTCCTGCAACTCGACCAGCCGGCGCGAGAGAGCCTGCAGGCGTTCGTTCGCCTGGCGCAACTCCTCCTCGCTTTGGCGCAAGGCCTGTTCGCCCTGCTTGCGTTCGATGGCAATGCCGGCGATGCGAATGGCCCGTTCGATGAGTTCCAGGTCGGACAGGGTCGGGCTCCGCGGGTCGCGGTAATAGATCGCAAAAGTCCCAATGACTTTTCCTTTGGTGGAAAAAACGGGTGTGGACCAGCAGGCGCGCAGGCCGAACTGCCGCGCCAACTCGCGATATTCCTCCCAAAGGGGATCCGACAAAGTGTCGGTCACGATGACCTGCTCTCCTCGGAACGCGGCCGTTCCGCAGGAACCGGCTCGCGGGCCGATGGCCAGACCATCCACGCTTCGGATGTAAGCCTCCGGGAGGCCGGGGGCCGCGCCGTGACGCAGACGCCGGCCATCCTCGTCCACCAGCAATATGGAGCACAACATTCCTTCCGACCGGGCTTCGATGAAGCGTGTCAGGCGATCCAACACCTGCGTCAGGTCTGTGCCGACGGCGATCATTTCCAGGATGTTCTTCTGTCCTTCGAGCAACGCCTCCGTCCGCCGTCGTTCGGTGATATTGATCATCACACCAAACAGCTCCTTCGGTCGATCGTCTTCCAGGACCACGCGCACGACGTCGCGAAGCCAAACCACCCGCCCGTCGGCGGCAATCATGCGATACTCAAATTCATGCGACCGCTTTTCCTCGGTCGCCTTTTTGCAGAATGAAATGGCTGTTTCCCGGTCTTCAGGATGGATGTGGTTCTGCCAGAAGTCCGGCTCCTTCAACCAGCGTTCCACGGGATAGCCCAGCAGAACCTCTGCCTCTTTGGTGACGTAGGTGAATTGAAACGTCCGGGCGTCGCCGCGCCACACAATGGCGTGCACCGAATCCAGCAACTCACGGTAGCGTTCCTCCGCGTCCCCCATGGTTTGTCCAATGTCCGCGCGCGGAACCTTCTTCAGCCATCGCTCTATCACCTGCGCGATGACGGACGGCAGGCGGCGGATTTCCTCCTTGGAGAGGCAGGCGTCGGCGTCCTGTTGCAGATTCACCGATCCTGGCCGTTCGCCAACCGTGCCCGAGAAAAAGATAAAGGGGCAATCGATGCCTCTCTGCCGCACCAGGGTCAGGGCGGCGCTGCCGCTGAAACCCGGCAGCGTGTTGTCCGAGAGGATCAGATCGTAATCGCGTTGACCGAGGGCCGTTTCAAAGGACGCCCGCGTCTTGACGCGCATGAGGGTCGCCGCGGGAAATTCCCTGCTCAGGCAGCGGCGGATGAGTTCGACGTCGTTGTCATCGTCTTCGAGAACCAGAATCCGCAAGGCATCTTTCATCGGCATACTCGTTTCCACGACCGGCAACCCTTTTTTGCTTCCCCGGCGGCGTGGCATCATGTCTGTGCGCACGAACAAAAGCAAGCCGGACAAATCGGACAACAAAGCCCGAGACACACTGCTCCAGGGATTGAGAGGCCATGTGCCAGAACGCGGGGCTGGGAAGCCCCGCCAACCTGCAGCCTGGGAGGTTTGCGCTACGTAACGCGGGCATCCTGCCTGCGACTTCTGGCGGCATCCTTGCCGCCAGTGTCGGCAGTATCGTCAAAGTAGATGCGCTCAAAACCCTGCTGTGTTGCCGGCCCGGCAAAGCGCTCAGGCGGCGATTTGCTTTCGCGGCGCGAAATCGGCGCAACGCTTCGAGCCCGGAAACATCTTGTGCGGATTGCAGCGGTTCTCCGGGTCGAACACCCCGCGCAGCAGACGCATCGCGTCGAGGTCGTCCTTGGTGAATTGCTTTTCCATAAAGTCAATCTTCTCGACGCCAATGCCGTGCTCGCCGGTCACGCTGCCGCCGAGCGCAATGCATTTCTCCAGAATGTCGTGCCCTGCCTGCAGCGCCGTCGTAAAGAACCAACGGATGGATGTTGCCGTCGCCGGCGTGGAACACGTTCGGGATGCGCAGGCCGTGTTTCTCGCTCGTGGCGCGGATGTACCGCATGATCTCCGGCAGCTTCGAACGCGGCACCACGCCGTCCTGCGTCAGGAAGTTCGGACTGAGGCGCCCGATGGCGCCGAAAGCGCGTTTGCGGCACTTCCAGAGCAGCGCGCGCTCGTCTTCGGTCCCGGCCGTCCGCACTTCGCGGGCGCGGTTCTTTTTGCAGATCTCGATGACGCGTTCGGCTTGCTTGTCGAGTCCGGCCGCGAGCCCATCCAGTTCGACAATCAGCACCGCGCCGGCATCGAGCGGGAAACCAAAGCGGTAGGCCGCTTCGACCGCCTGGGTGATGAGCTGGTCCATCATTTCCATCGCGCCGGGGACTATGCCCGCCGCGATGATATCGCTGACCGTCTGGCTGGCGTCATCCACGTTTTCGAACACCCCCAGCATCGTTTTGTAAGCCTGAGGCGCTTTGATGAGTCGCACCAGCACGCGGGTAACGATGCCGAACATCCCTTCGCTGCCGATGACCGCGCCGCGCAAATCGTAATCTCCCGCTTCCTCGCCTCCGTCCGGTTTTGTCCCCAGCCAAACGACTTCGCCATCAGGCAGGACCAATTCGAAGCCGAGCACGTGGTTGGTGGTGACGCCGTATTTGAGCGTGTGCGGTCCGCCGGAGTTGGTGGCCACATTGCCACCGATGGTGCAAGCCGGCTGGCTGGAGGGGTCAGGCGCGTAAAGCAGGCCGCGCGACTTCACGGCGTTGGTGATCCAGGCGTTGACGCAACCCGCCTCGACGAGCGCGCGCCGATTCCGGCAGTCCACAGACAGGATTTTGTCCATCCGCGACAGGGTGATCATCACCCCGCCGGTCACGGCGAGCACCGCGCCGCTCAGACTCGTTCCCGCGCCGCGCGGAATGATCGGGACATTGTGTTTGGCGCAAAGTTTGACGATGGCGACAAGCTCTTCGGTGGACCTGGGCAGAACGACGAAGTTTGGCAGATTCTTTTCGAGCGTGTAGGCGTCACACTCGTACACGAGCAGTTCCTCCGGCTTACACACCACGCCGTCTTCGCCGATGATGGCGCGCAATTCGTCGGCCAGCGTCGATGGCTTGCCCCATGGGATCTGCGGCGGCACGCGCTCAAGCTAGGCGAACGTCGGCAGCGAATCAATAGGGCTGGTAGGGTTTGCCCGAGCGGCGATCCGGCACCTCCCGAAAAACCAGCCGGACACGGAAGAACGCCTGTTCCTTGTGCGAAAACGCCAGTCTGGCCTGATACGAACCGGGGGCGACCTCGGTAATGGTTGCGGAAGCGTCGCTCCAGCGCCGGAGATCGGCGCTCGTTTCAATCACAAACGCCTGCCGTGTTCTGCCCGACCAGGAGATCAGCACTTCCCGGAGCGCCGCCGACGCCTGAGCTCTCTGCAGGCTGCTCGGTTGCGAGGTGATGAGCTGGATGCCATTGATCAGCGGTGCGCCCGATCCTCCGCCAATAAGCAGCGGCGCGTTGCCGTTGATCGTGCCGCCATTGTTGACGAATGCGCCGACCTGGAGTGTGCCTGGATTGTTCAGTGTGCCGCCCGCGTTCAGCGCGAGTGTTCCGTTAATCGTGAGTGTCACCGACGCACTGGTCACTGTGAGCGTGCCATCCACCGTCACCGAGCCGGGGATGGTCGAGGAATGATCGAACCGGACTTCGGAGCCGCTTGAAATCGTGAGCGTGGCCGCGCCGCTGATGCTGCTGCTACTATTCATTTCGAGGAGGCCAATCCCGAACGCAATGTCGCCGGCAAGCACGGCGCGGTTGCTCCCTTCCAATCGGATGGTGCCGAAGCCGCTCAAGCTGCTGCCCGCCGTCAGCGTGAGGTCGCGCGGCGGGTTGCTGCCGTCCAGACGAATGCGCCCGTTGCTCTGGATTTCCAGTTCTCCCGCCACCGTCAGGCTCGATCCCACAAAGAAGTTCACCAGTCCGCCGCTGACGAGCAGCTTGCCTCCCGCCGGCACGTTCACCGGCATGCGCACCACGCTCTCAGCGCCACAAGTCGGACAACTCGGATCAGCAAACACTTCCCATAACCCGGCGTTCTCCACCGGCCCGCTGCCTTGCAGATCAAAGGTGTTGTTGCGGCTGATCCATCTCATCGTCCCTCGATTGGTCAGTCCTCCGCTCAATATCACCGTCGGACTACCTGCATCCATATCCCACTCCCCACCCGCGTTCACCACCACATTGCTGCCAAAACTCACGCTCCCGCTCACAACCCGCAATCGCCCGCCATTCTCCACGCTCACCAAGCCGCTAAACGCTGAACTGCTGACCGTCAGGGTCGCGTTGCTGGTGATGATGACGGCAGCCGACTCGACCGTGCCTACCAGATTCTGGTTGGCCGCCCGTATGGTGTAGGTCCCCGGCACAATCAGCCGCGTGCTCGAACCGTTGAGAACAACGTTGACTGCTGTGTCCAGGTCTCCGGGCACTAAGAGCCGGCAGGCGCCCTCCAGTTGTATGCTCCCGGAGCCGCTGAGCACACTGCCGGCCAGCAGGCTCAAATCCCGCGGGGGATTGTTCCCATCCAAGTGCACGCGCCCGCCATTCTCAATATCCAACTCGCCAGCCACCGTCAGACTGCTGCCAGCCGTAAAGTTCACAAACCCGCCGCTCAGCAACAGCTTGCCTCCCACCGGCACGTTCACCGGCACACGCACCACGCTCTCAGCGCCACAAGTCGGACAACTCGGATCAGCAAACACTTCCCATAACCCGGCGTTCTCCACCGGCCCGCTGCCTTGCAGATCAAAGGTGTTGTTGCGGCTGATCCATCTCATCGTCCCTCGATTGGTCAGTCCTCCGCTCAATATCACCGTCGGACTACCTGCATCCATATCCCACTCCCCACCCGCGTTCACCACCACATTGCTGCCAAAACTCACGCTCCCGCTCACAACCCGCAATCGCCCGCCATTCTCCACGCTCACCAAGCCGCTAAACGCTGAACTGCTGACCGTCAGGGTCGCGTTGCTGGTGATGATGACGGCAGCCGACTCGACCGTGCCTACCAGATTCTGGTTGGCCGCCCGTATGGTGTAGGTCCCCGGCACAATCAGCCGCGTGCTCGAACCGTTGAGAACAACGTTGACTGCTGTGTCCAGGTCTCCGGGCACTAAGAGCCGGCAGGCGCCCTCCAGTTGTATGCTCCCGGAGCCGCTGAGCACACTGCCGGCCAGCAGGCTCAAATCCCGCGGGGGATTGTTCCCATCCAAGTGCACGCGCCCGCCATTCTCAATATCCAACTCGCCAGCCACCGTCAGACTGCTGCCAGCCGTAAAGTTCACAAACCCGCCGCTCAGCAACAGCTTGCCTCCCACCGGCACGTTCACCGGCACACGCACCACGCTCTCAGCGCCACAAGTCGGACAACTCGGATCGGCAAACACTTCCCATAACCCGGCGTTCTCCACCGGCCCGCTGCCTTGCAGATCAAAGGTGTTGTTGCGGCTGATCCACCGCAAGGTGCCCCGATTGGTCAAAATTCCATTCAACACCAACGTGGCGCTGCTGTTGACGGTCATCCGGGCGCCCGGAATCACCGTGACATTGCCGTTGAAGGTTGTCGTGCTGAAATTCACTACTGCGTTATTGCGAATTTCCACGCCGACGCCAAAGGTCCCGGAGAGTGACTCGTCTGCCACGATGAGCAATCGCCCCACTCCGGTGACTGCCGTGTTGCCGCCCATCTGGAGCGGCTGATCGAGCATATGATCTTCAAGAATTATGAGTCGGCAACTTCCTTCCAGCGAAAGCGTGCCGCTGCCCGTCCATTGGCCTCCCGCCAGAATCGTGACATCGCGCGAGGGATTGCTTCCGTCCACGCGCAGCCGTGAGTCGCCTTGGATTTCCAATTCCCCGGCAACGGTCAGGCTGCTGCCCGCCGCGAAGTTCACCAGCGCATTGGTCACCGAAAGCTTGCCACCGACGGGCACGTTGACCGGCACGCGCACAATGCTTTCGGCGCCGCAACCTGAACAATTCGGGTCGGCGAACACTTCCCACAAGCCCAGGTTCTCCACTCGCCCGCCGCCTTGCAGGTCGAACAGATTGTTTCGACTGATCCAACTCAGTGTGCCTCGATTTGCGAGTGGCCGATTCAAGGTAAGAGTGGTTGAGGTTACGATTTCAAACTTGCCGGCGCGCAGTTCGAACGGCGCGTTGAGGGTCCGACTCGCGGTCGTCCGCAGCACCGCGTTGGTCCCGTTCAGCACCATTCCTGCTGCGTCAACCGAGGTGTCGAGAGTCACCGCGTAGTCACCCGCGGCATCGATGACAGCAACCTTGCCGGGAGCCGGCAGACCGTCGCTCCATTTGTCGGCGTCACTCCAGTTGCCATCGACAGGATCTTTCCACCGGGTGACGACGAGTGACGCGTTGTCTGCGACCACGAGCCGGATGTTTACAGTAGCGGATTGACCATCGGCGGCGGCGGCGCGCAGCGTGAGCACATGTTCGCCCGCGGCGTCGTGCAGAGGATTGAATTCGAGTTCCATCGTGGCGGTGCCATTGGTGACGGTGTTGTTGAAGTTGCGCGATTTAACCGTGACGAAGGCCGGCGGCAGATTCGTGGGCGAGTAATCGAGCAAGACGATTTGCGAATTGGTGGAGGCCACCTGCACCACGAGATTGCTTGTGGCGCCTTCGGCGAGGCTGAAGGTGCCGGGCGCGCTGAACTGGAGGCCCAGATTGGCGCGCAGCGGATCAGGATCAACGCCGTCCAGCAATCCGTGGTCCGTATCTGGGTCGTGTGGGTTCGTGCCAAGCATGAATTCCTGCAAGTTCGTCAGCCCGTCGCCGTCGGGGTCAAGCGACGCATCGTTTGCGAATGGATCAAAACCGTTGGCCACTTCATAACCATCCGGCATTCCGTCGACGTCCGCGTCGGCCGATGAATTGTTCGTCGAGACGAGCACGAAGATGGCTTCGGCGGAATCGAGGAAGCCGTCGTTTACCACGTAGCGGAGTTGGTTGGTTGAAGCGATTCCGAGCGGCGCGTAAATGACACGTGGAGGCGCGCCTGTGACGATCGTGGGTACGTTGGTGATCGCCGCGTCGCGCGTCACGCCATCAGCAGTCGCGAACACCCGGCCAATTGCGGGCAACACGGTAATGCGCGTGGTCAAACTGTCTCCGTCCGGATCGCTTCCAACGAGCGAGAGCGTCAGGGGACTGTCAGCGGCCGTCGTCGTTGTCGTGCCCGCCAGCGGCGAATCCGATGCGACAATGGCGGGTTTGGAGGCCGCTACGCCATCGCCGAGAAGACCGTCGTTGTGATTGGTCGAACCGTCCATCACGAGATCGCCAGAGATCGAATCCAAACTCCACAAGGCCACCAGCCCCGGTTCGTTTCCAACCGCTAAACTGGTCATACCGGCGCGGATTTCGTTTTCACTCAGCGCGCGATTCCACACGCGAACTTCATCCATGCGGCCCTTCCAGAAGTCCGGACCGTCGCTGCCGCCTTCGGTGCGTCCGATGTAGAACGGGCGATCGTTCGTGGAAATCGGCCCGCTCGTCGCAATCGAACTGATGTTGGTCCCGTCG